>NZ_PHND01000003.1 GCF_002930155.1 Entomoplasma ellychniae | reverse complement strand
ATTTTAAATGAACTGCAAATAGCAACTGGTATTAGTGATTTATCTCTTGATGATTTTACAATTGCTCTCTCACCATCTACATACAAAAATATTGGTGGAATAATAATTAAAGCAATTGATGGATCAATTTATTTAAAAGGAGATACAAATTTTGTAATACCAAAAATTCCTAAAATAAATTTAGATACTATAAGCATTCACATTGATGATTATTCATCAATTAATGAAGATGATATAATAGAACAAATTAAATTAATTACTGGAATTGAAGATATAAGTCGAGAAGATTTAATTATAGATATAATCAAACCAGATTATGGTATTAACGATGGTTCAATAAAAATTACAGCAAATGATAATTCTTATTATTTAATTGGTCAAAATGAAATTGTAATTAATAAGTTTTCAATTAAAATTATTAGCAAAGAAATACAAAATATTATAAATTCAAAGCAATATGAACAATGAAATAAAGATGATTTAATTGCCGCTATTCAAAATTTATATAAAGATGTGGATATGAAATTATCTATAGATAGTATTAAAATGACTGATTCGAAAAAAAGTTCAAATTCAAATGATTCTGTTGATAGATATGAATATGTAATATCAACTCAAGAAGGTGGTTCTGATATTTTTGAGCAAGATGTTATTACATTATCAGAAGAAACAGCTCAAAATACATCATCCTCACTTTATTTAACAAATGATGATGAACTTTTAATAACAACAGATTTTAATTTTAGTCAAAAAAATGCAAAAAATATTTATAAAATTGGTTATGACAGTAGCGGAAATACATTAAATTTTGTTAATGCAAAATATATTACAAGTGTTTTACCAGAAGGTATTAAAAACTTAACAAACTTTTTCAGAAATAATTCTTTTTCAACAATTGAAGGAATTGAAAATTGAGATACTTCAAAAGTAACTAATATGAGTAGAATGTTTGAAGGCGCTTCTTCTTTTAACCAAAATTTGAATAATTGAGATACTTCAAACGTAGAAAATATGGTTAATATTTTTAATAATGCAACTAATTTTAATGGTGATATTTCAAATTGAAACATTTCAAAAGTAAACAATGCAACTCAAATGTTTTTAAATGCTAAAAATTTTAATCAAGATATTTCAGGATGAAATACTTCATCATTAAAAAATATGTTTAGAATGTTTGATGGTGCTTCGTCTTTTAATGGAGATATTTCAAATTGAGATACAAGTAATGTCACTAATATGGAATCAACCTTTGATGGTGCTTCTTCTTTTAACCAAAATTTAAATAATTGAGACACTTCAAAAGTGACAAATATGTACAGAATGTTTCAAAATGCTTCATCTTTTAATGGAGATATTTCAAATTGAGATACAAGTAATGTCACTAATATGGGGGTTATGTTTAACAATGCATCAAGTTTTAATCAAGATATATCAAAATGAAAAACAAGTAGTGTCTCTAGTATAACATGAATGTTTAGAAACGCAATAAATTTTAATCAAGATTTAAATAATTGAGATACAACAAATATTACTAGTATGGAATCAACCTTTTCAGGAGCTTCATCTTTTAATGGTAATATTTCAAATTGAAATACATCAAAAGTTACTAGTATGGAATCAACCTTTAATGGCGCTTCATCTTTTAACCAAAATTTAAATAATTGAGACACTTCAAAAGTGACTAATATCTACAAAATGTTTAATAATGCTTCGTCTTTTAATGGAGATATTTCAAATTGAGATACATCAAAAGTTACTAGTCTGGAATCAACCTTTGATGGTGCTTTTTCTTTTAACCAAAATTTAAATAATTGAGACACTTCAAAAGTGACAAATATGTACAGAATGTTTCAAAATGCTTCGTCTTTTAATGGAGATATTTCAAATTGAGATACAAGTAATGTCACTAATATGGGGGTTATGTTTAACAATGCATTAAGTTTTAATCAAGATATTTCAAAATGAAATACAAGTAATGTTACTAATATGTCATGAATGTTTAGAAACGCAATAAATTTTAATCAAGATTTAAATAATTGAGATACATCAAAAGTTACTGATATGTCATGAATGTTTGGAGGAAATTCAACTTCAGAATTAATGTCTTTTAATGGAGATATTTCAAATTGAGATACAAGTAATGTCACTAATATGCAGGCTATGTTTCGACAATGTGCATACTTTAATCATGATATTTCAAAATGAAATACAAGCAATGTAACTGACATGAGCTATATGTTTTGTAATACATTTTCATTTAATCAAGATATATCTACTAAAAATGTGAAAGATGAAAATGGTGAAGTGTATACAGCTTGAGATACATCAAAAGTTAAAAATGTGACTAAAATGTTTTGAAATGATTATTTTCCATCATTCAATGGAAAAGAAATGAGTTTTAATCAAGATTTAACTAATTGAAATGTCATTCAAGTTACTCAGTATTCAAATTTTTGAAATGGCAAAAATATAAAATTAGACAACCAACCAATTTTTGGTAAACAAAAAAGTTAATTAAAAAAACAATGTTAGAAAAATGCTTAAAATCAAAATTATTGATAAATTTAAACTTATTTTCTTAATATATTGTTTTTTTGTGATAATTCAGTTAAGCTTAATTGAATTGTTGGTAAAAATGAAAAAGAAATAATATTATTTGCAATAATATTATTTTTATTGTTTACATTTACAATTGGTAGATCACTAATTTATTTTATAAATAAAATGCAATAAATCAAAGTTTAGGGTGTCTAGAAAAAGTGGGTAACTCCCACTTTTTTATTTACTAATTTACATATATAGTTCTTCTGATTTTGTTTCTAATTTTGTATGCATTTATATTTCATATTGAGCAGACTGTTATATGTCTAAATCTTATATATTTAAAATTATTTATATCTTTGTTAATTAAACTAAAATTTTTAAAAAAATAGATCACTAAAATAAATTACATCATTTAAACCACTTATCAAAACTTGGAGATAATGAATCATGAAATAATTAATTTAAATAACTATCAAAAAATCACAAAAGCAACAACCATTAAAAACATTTTAAATTTTGAAACAGTTTTATTTGATTTTGCATTACAGTTGCCATTTATAAATCCAATTATTTCTTTATTTTTAAAAATAGTTATTTTTATGTTTATAGTTCTTATAGAACAATTTAAAACTATTGAGTTTTTGCTTAGCAAGTCTTTTAAGTAATTGTTCAATAACTGCGAGTGCATTTCTTTTGATATATTAAACAACTGTTCTATTTCATCATCTCAAATATAATTTTAAGGCTTTGGACTTTTCTACTTTCTAATTCATTGAGACATTATCACTTACAATTCGACACAATTCGACAAACTTATTTGAAATTGACTTGTTTTTTTTTTTTTTTTGATAACATATAATTGTGAATAAAAATAAAAAGTTATTTTTTACATTCAATGTGACTACTCTTAATAGATGTAAGTTTATTTTTATGCATATGTGAAAAATATAAAATCTAAATTAAATAACAATGAAGTGAAGTCGTTTTATTGTTATTTACTTTTTAATAAAAGGAGCTATTATGAATAAAATAGATTTTTTAGAAAACCAAACATATTAAAGCAATAAAAATGGTCACTCTTAATAGATCTATAGTTAATGGTTGTATAATGCTCACCAATTCTTGTTGGAAATAATGAAGTTATTGATGGTAAACAAAGGATACTGGCAATCAAAAAATATTATAATGAACTCAAGTTAAAAATCTTGGGTTATAACTTTTTTTGTAGAAGACAAAAGGCCATTAAATATTTTAACGTTATTGATAACAAAGATAGGTTAAAATTAAAACATATTAGTTATAAAAATATAATTTAAGTTTACTAATATTTGCTTTTAAGTAAGCAATTAGCTTTTTTATTCTCTGTAAATTTTATGTATAAAATTATGTAATTTAGCGAATTTATAGCTAAATTGGAATTAATTCAAAATTTCATTTAAAAAATTTCTTTTGAAAGGATAAATATGAAAAAATTATTATTAATATTATCAGCTTTGAATTTGGCATCGTTGCCGGTTATAACTTTTTTATCTTCTAATAATGCCCCAAAAAATGATATTTCAATTATTAGAGAACAACTTCAAGCAATTTTAGATTCAAAGACTAATGTATTTTGAACTCCATCTCTGTTAGAATTTGAAATATATAATCAAGGAATTGATAAACTTAAAGGGATAACTGTTAAACCAGACCAATCTTCTGGTGATTCACTTTTGAAAAAAGGTTTTGTTTTTGTTGGTCATTCTAGTAAAAACAATGATTTCAAATATAAAGGTGAAATCGTCTTATATCAAGAATTGAAAAAGCTAGAAAAAATAAATCTAGAAGATTATCAAACAAAGCTTTTTGATAACTGAGATCACATTCAGTGAAATAAAAATCAAGATGATATCCAGAGGTTAATTCTTGCTGATTTAAAGACTAAAACAAACAACACAAATTTATCAATCAATGATTTTAAATTAGATTTATCTACACCAAAATTTGGTTCTGATGGCATGGTGACGATAACAGCAACTCCCAATTCTAAATATTTAACTAAAAAGAAAACTTTAACAATTCCAAAACTATCTTCAGTTAATATTGATAATATTGATCTACAATTAAGTCTATCAAATGACTTAACAAAAGATGATATTTTAGCTGCGTTAAAAAAAGCTACTCAAATTGATAGTTTATCTCTTGATGATTTTTCATTTAATAAAACTGATGCTGGTTATGATCAACAAGGAAGTATTGAAATTAGTGCTAAAACTGATTCAGTGCGAATTTCAGGAAAACAAACTTTAACAATTCCGGCTTTGGATAAAAAAGACATTACTCAGCTTGTGCTTGACTTAAATTTATCAAATGACTTAACTGATCAACAAGTAATAGAAGCTTTAAAAACAGCTACTGGTATTACTGATTTAACTCTTGATGATTTTTTATTTAATAAAACTGATGCTGATTATGGTCAACAAGGAAGTGTTGAAATTAGTGCTAAAACTGATTCAGTGCGAATTTCAGGAAAACAAACTTTAACAATTCCAGCTTTTGCTAAAAAAGACATTACTCAACTTGCTCTTGACTTAAATTTATCAAATGATTTAACTGATCAACAAGTATTAGAAGCTTTAAAAAAAGCTACTGGTATTAGTGATTTAACTCTTAATGATTTTGACTTTAAT
>NZ_PHND01000002.1 GCF_002930155.1 Entomoplasma ellychniae | reverse complement strand
TTAAATCATTAATACCAGTGGCGCTTTTTAAAGCTTCTAATACTTGTTCAGCAGTTAAGTCATTTGATAAATTTAAATCAAGAACAAGTTGGGTAATGTCTTTTTTAGCAAAAGCAGAAATAGTTAAAGTTTTATTTCCTGTAATTCTAACGGAATCAGTTTTAGCACTAATTTCAACACTTCCTTGTTTACCATAATAAGCATCAGTTTTATTAAAGTCAAAATCATCAAAAGATAAATCATTAATACCAGTGACTTTTTTTAAAGCTTCTAATACTTGTTCAGCAGTTAAGTCATTTGATAAATTTAAATCAAGAACAAGTTGAGTAATGTCTTTTTTAGCAAAAGCTGAAATAGTTAAAGTTTGATTTCCTGTAATTCTAACTGATTCAGTTTTAGCACTAATTTTAACACTTCCTTGTTTACCATAATAAGCATCAGTTTTATTAAAGTCAAAATCACCAAGAGTTAAATCATTAATACCAGTGGCTTTTTTTAAAGCTTCTAATACTTGTTCAGCAGTTAAGTCATTTGATAAATTTAAGTCAAGAACAAGTTGAGTAATGTCTTTTTTAGCAAAAGCAGAAATAGTTAAAGTTTTATTTCCTGTAATTCTAACTGATTCAGTTTTAGCACTAATTTTAACACTTCCTTGTTTACCATAATAAGCATCAGTTTTATTAAAGTCAAAATCACCAAGAGTTAAATCACTAATACCAGTGACTTTTTTTAAAGCGTCTAATACTTGTTCAGCAGTTAAGTCATTTGATAAATTTAAATCAAGAACAAGTTGAGTAATGTCTTTTTTAACAAAAGCTGAAATAGTTAAAGTTTGATTTCCTGTAATTCTAACTGATTCAGTTTTAGCACTAATTTTAACACTTCCTTGTTTACCATAATAAGCATCAGTTTTATTAAAGTCAAAATCACCAAGAGTTAAATCATTAATACCAGTGACTTTTTTTAAAGCTTCTAATACTTGTTCAGCAGTTAAGTCATTTGATAAATTTAAGTCAAGAGCAATTTGAGTAATGTCTTTTTTAACAAAAGCTGAAATAGTTAAAGTTTTATTTCCTGTAATTCTAACGGATTCAGTTTTAGCACTAATTTCAACACTTCCTTGTTTACCATAATAAGCATTAGTTTTATTAAATTCAAAATCACCAAGAGTTAAATCACTAATACCAGTAGCTTGTTTTAAAGCTTCTAATACTTGTTCTTTTGTTAAGTCATTTGATAAATTTAAATCAAGAACAAGTTGGGTAATGTCTTTTTTAACAAAAGCTAAAATAGTTAAAGTTTGATCTCCTGTAATTCTAACGGAATCAGTTTTAGCACTAATTTCAACACTTCCTTGTTTACCATAATAAGCATCAGTTTTATTAAAATCAAAATCACCAAGAGTTAAATCACTAATCCCAGTGGCTTTTTTTAAAGCTTCTAATACTTCTTCTTTTATTAAGTCATTTGATAAATTTAAATCAAGAACAAGTTGAGTGATGTCTTTTTTAACAAAAGCTGAAATAGTTAAAGTTTTATTTCCTGTAATTCTAACGGATTCAGTTTTAGCACTAATTTCAACACTTCCTTGTTTACCATAATAAGCATTAGTTTTATTAAATTCAAAATCATCAAGAGATAAATTATTAATACCAGTAGCTTGTTTTAAAGCTTCTAATACTTGTTCTTTTGTTAAGTCATTTGATAAATTTAAATCAAGAACAAGTTGGGTAATGTCTTTTTTAGCAAAAGCTAAAATAGTTAAAGTTTGATCTCCTGTAATTCTAACGGAATCAGTTTTAGCACTAATTTCAACACTTCCTTGTTTACCATAATAAGCATCAGTTTTATTAAAATCAAAATCACCAAGAGTTAAATCACTAATCCCAGTGGCTTTTTTTAAAGCTTCTAATACTTCTTCTTTTGTTAAGTCATTTGATAAATTTAAATCAAGAACAAGTTGAGTGATGTCTTTTTTAACAAAAGCTGAAATAGTTAAAGTTTTATTTCCTGTAATTCTAACTGAATCAGTTTTAGCACTAATTTCAACACTTCCTTGTTGACCATAATAAGCATCAGTTTTATTAAATTCAAAATCATCAAGAGTTAAATCACTAATACCAGTGGCTTTTTTTAAAGCTTCTAATACTTGTTCTTTTGTTAATTCATTTGATAAATTTAAGTCAAGAGCAAGTTGAGTGATGTCTTTTTTATCCAAAACAGGAATTGTGAAATTTTGTTTTCCTGTAATTCTAACTGATTCAGTTTTAGCACTAATTTTAACACTTCCTTGTTTACCATAATAAGCATCAGTTTTATTAAAGTCAAAATCATCAAGTGTTAAATCACTAATACCAGTAGCTTTCTTTAACGCTTCTAATACATCTTCTTTTGTTAAATCATTTGATAAATTTAAACCAAGAGCAAGTTGAGAAATGTCTTTTTTAGCCAAAACAGGAATTGTTAAAGTTTTATTTCCTGTAATTCTAACAGAATCAGTTTTAGCACTAATTTTAACACTTCCTTCTTTACCATAACCAGCATTAGTTTTATTAAATGAAAAATCATTACTTGTTAAATCAGTAATCCCTGTGGCTTTTTTTAAAGCTTCTAATACTTGTTGATCAGTTAAATCATTTGATAAATTCAAACCAAGATTAATATTATTAATATCAACTGCAGACAATTTTGGAATTGTTAAAGTTTTCTGACTTTTTAAATAAATAGAGTTTTCAGTGGCATTTATAATCACCATACCATTAGAACCAAAATTTGGTTTAGATAAGGTTAATTCAAAATCAGAGATTGATAAATTTTTGTTATTTGTTTTAGTCTTTAAATCATTAAGAACTAACATCTTGATATCATCTTCTTGATTTTTAATTCACTGAACATAATTTCAGTTATCAAAAATATTTGGATCATAATTTTCTAGATCCATTTTTTCTAACTTTTTCAATTCTTGATATAAAACGATTTCACCATTATATTTGAAATCATTGTTTTTACTAGAATTACCAACAAAAACAAAACCTTTTTTCAAAAGTGAATCACCAGAAGATTGGTCTGTTTTAAAATGTACAGTTATGCCTTTAAGTTTATCAATTCCTTTATTATATATTTCTATTTCTAACTCACTTATAGTTCAAAATACATTAGTCTTTGAATCTAAAAGTGATTGAAGTTGTTCTTTAATAATTGAAATATCTTTTCTTGGAGTATTATTAGAAGCTACAAAAGTTATAATCGGCAACGATGCCAAATTCAAAGCTGACAATATTAATAATAATTTTTTCATATTTATCCTTTCAAAAGAAACTTTTTAAATGAAATTTCAAAATTAATTCCAATTTAGCTATGAATTCGTGAAACTACATAATCTTATATAAAATTTACAAAGAATAAAAAAACTAATTACTTACTTAAAAGTAAATATTAGTAAACTTAAATTATTTTTTTTATAACTAATATATTTTGATTTTAAGATTTTTTTGTTTTCAATAGCCTTTAACTATAGACTCTATTAAGAGTGATCATTTTTTCTTGCTTTAATATGTATGATGTTCTAAAAAATCTATTTTATTCATGATAGCTCCTTTATTAAAAGTAAATAACAATAAAATGACTTTACATCATTGTTGTTGGTTTTAAAATTTTATATTTTTTTGCATATCCATAAAAATAAACTTAGATCTATTAAGTGAAAAAAATAACTTTATATTCTTTTTATTTTTATTCAAATTAAAGTTTATCAAAAAAAAAAAAAAAACAAGTCAATCCCAAATAAAGGGCGATGAATTGTAAATGATAATGCCTCAATTAATTAGAAAGTAGAAAAGTCCAAGTCTTAAAATTATATTTTAGATGAATAAATAAGAACAGAGGTTGACTATATCAAAAGAAATGCACTCGCAGTTATTTAACAATTACTTAAAAGACTTACTTAAGCAAAAAACTCAATAGTTTTAAATTGCTCTATAAGAACTATAGACATAAAAAATAAAAGAATAATTAGATTTATACAAGCTAACTGTAATGCAAAACCAAATAAAATTGTTTCAAAAATTAAAAAGTTTTTAATGGATTGTTGGTTTGTGATTTTTTGATAGTTATTTAAATTAGTTATTTCATAATCAATTATCTCCAAGTTTTGATAAGTGGTTAAATGATATATTTATTTTAGTGATCTTTTTTTTTAAAAATTTTAGTTTAATTAACAAAGATATAAATAATTTTAAATATATAAGATCTAGAGTATATAAGAGCCTGCTCAATATTAAATATTAAATGGATACAAAATTGGATACAAAATTGAAGAACTATATATGTAAATTAGTAAATAAAAAAGTGGGAGTTACCCACTTTTTCTTGACACCCAAACTTTGATTTAATTCAAAGAATAAAGAACAGAGCAATTTATCTCTTTTAAAATTAAATATATTATAATAAAAAATAAAAAATAATATTAAGTAACTATTTTAAAATAATTCTAATTAAATTTAGGCTGATTTTCTCATTTTTCAGATGTTTTATAATTTCAAAAATCATTATGGTTCAAAACCTTAGAAGTAATTCAAGATGTTAAATTTTGATTAAATACCATTTTTGTTGTATCATTGTTTTCATCTTTTCAAAACATTTTTTCCATAGTTTTAACGTTTGAGGTATCTCAATTTGAAATATTCGAATTAAAAGATGAAGCATTATTAAACATATAACTCATGTCTGTAACTTTTGATGTATCTCAATTTGAAATATTCCCATTAAAATTTGAAGCATTTTGAAAAATTGACACCATATTATTAACATTACTTGTATCTCAGGCTATATATTCATTTCCTTTTTGATCTTTTACTTTTTTAGTAGATAAATCTTGATTAAAATTTAAAGCATTTGCAAACATTGTTCTCATATTAGTAACACTACTTGTATCTCAATTTGAAATATTCGAATTAAAAGATGAAGCGCCGTTAAACATATAACTCATGTCTGTAACTTTTGATGTATCTCAATTTAAAATATTCCCATTAAAATTTGAAGCACCACTAAACATATAGGACATGTTTGTAATTTTTGATACATCTCAATTTGAAATATTCCCATTAAAATTTGAAGCATTTTGAAAAATTGCCACCATATTATTAACATTACTTGTATCTCAGGCTATATATTCATTTCCTTTTTGATCTTTTACTTTTTTAGTAGATAAATCTTGATTAAAATTTAAAGCACTTCCAAACATTGTTCCCATATTAGTAACACTACTTGTATCTCAATTTGAAATATTCGAATTAAAAGATGAAGCATTATTAAACATATAACTCATGTCTGTAACTTTTGATGTATCTCAATTTGAAATATTTGAATTAAAAGTTGAAGCACCATTAAACATACACGACATGTTTGTAACATTTGATGTATCTCAATTTTCAATTCCTTCAATTGTTGAAAAAGAATTATTATTGAAAAAGTTTGTTAAGTTTTTAATGCCTTCAGGTAAAATACTTGTAATATATTTTGCATTAACAAAAATTAATGTATTTCCGCTACTGTCATAACCAATTTTATAAATATTTTTTGCATTTTTTTGACTAAAATTAAAATCTGTTGTTACTAAAAGTTCATCATCATTTGTTAAATAAAGTGAGGATGATGTGTTTTGAGCTGTTTCTTCTGATAATGTAATAACATCTTGCTCAAAAATATCAGAACCACCTTCTTGAGTTGATATTAGATATTCATATCTATCAACATAATCATTTGAATTTGAGCTTTTTTTCGAATCAGTAATTTTAATACTATCTATAGATAATTTCATATCCACATCTTTATATAAATTTTCAATAGCTACAATTAAATCCTCTTTATTTCATTGTTCATATTGCTTTGAATTTATAATATTTTGTATTTCTTTGCTAATAATTTTAATTGAAAACTTATTAATTACAATTTCATTTTCACCAATTAAATAATAAGAATTATCTTTTGCTGTAATTTTTAATGAACCATCATTAATACCATAATCTGGTTTTATTATATCTATAATTAAATCTTCTCGACTTATATCTTCAATTCCAGTAATTAATTTAATTTGTTCGATTATATCATCTTCATTAATTGATGAATAATCATCAATATCAATGTTTATAGTATCTAAATTTATTTTAGGGATTTTTGGTATTACAATATTTGTATCTCCTTTTAAATAAATTGATCCATCAATGGCTTTAATTATTATTCCACCAATATTTTTGTATGTAGATGGTGAGCGAGTGATTTTAAAATCACCAAAAGTTAATTGTGTGATACCAGTTGCTATTTGCAGTTCATTTAAAATTTCTTGATCTGTTGTATCATTATTAAATTCTTCTTTAATAATGATTTCATCAAGACTAACAGGGGGTCATTTTGGAATTGTTAAATTTTGATTTCCTGTAATTCTAACGGAATCAGCTTTAGCAGTAATTTCAACACTTCCTTGTTTACCATAATAAGAATCAGTTTTATTAAAGTCAAAATCACCAAGAGATAAATCACTAATACCAGTAGCTTTTTTTAAAGCTTCTAATACTTGTTGATCAGTTAAATCATTTGATAAATTTAAGTCAAGAACAAGTTTAGTAATGTCTTTTTTAGCCAAAGTAGGAATGATTGAATTTTGATTTCCTGTAATTCTAACTGATTCAGCTTTAGCACTAATTTCAACACTTCCTTGTTTACCATAATAAGCATCAGTTTTATTAAAGTCAAAATCACCAAGAGATAAATCACTAATACCAGTGACTTTTTTTAAAGCTTCTAATACTTGTTGATCA
>NZ_PHND01000001.1:600000-888009 GCF_002930155.1 Entomoplasma ellychniae | reverse complement strand
TTGATAAATTTAAATCAAGAACAAGTTGGGTAATGTCTTTTTTAACAAAAGCTAAAATAGTTAAATTTCAGTTTTAGCACTAATTTTAACACTTCCTTGTTTACCATAATAAGCATCAGTTTTATTAAAATCAAAATCACCAAGAGTTAAATCACTAATACCAGTGGTTTTTTTTAAAGCTTCTAATACTTGTTGATCAGTTAAATCATTTGATAAATTTAAGCCAAGAGCAAGTTGAGTAATGTCTTTTTTAGCCAAAGCTGGAATGGTTAAATTTTTATTTCCTGTAATTCTAACGGATTCAGTTTTAGCACTAATTTCAACACTTCCTTGTTTACCATAATAAGCATCAGTTTTATTAAAGTCAAAATCACCAAGAGTTAAATCACTAATACCAGTGACGTTTTTTAAAGCTTCTAATACTTGTTGATCAGTTAAATCATTTGATAAATTTAAGTCAAGATTAATATTATTAATATCAGCTGGAGATAGTTTTGGAATTGTTAAAGTTTTGTGGCCTTTTAAATAAATAGAATTTTCAGTGGCTTTTATACTCACCATCCCATTAGAACCAAATTTTGGTTTAGATAAAACTAATTTAAAATCAGTGATTGATAAATTTTTGTTATGTGTTTTAGTCTTTAAATCATCAAGAATTAACCTCTTGATATCATCTTCTTGGTTTTGAATTCACTGAACATGATTTCAGTTATCAAAAATATTTGTATCATAATTTTCTAGATCCATTTTTTCTAACTTTTTCAATTCTTGATATAAGACGATTTCACCATTATATTTGAAATCATTGTTTTTACTAGAATTACCAACAAAAACAAAACCTTTTTTCAAAAGTGAATCACCAAAAGATTGATCTGTTTTAAAATGTACAGTTATGCCTTTAAGTTTATCAATTCCTTTATAATATATTTCTATTTCTAACTCACTTATAGTTCAAAATTCATTAGTCTTTGAATCTAAAAGTGATTGAAGTTGTTCTCTAATAATTGAAATATCCTTTTTTGGGGTATTATTAGAACCTACAAAAGTGATAATCGGCAACGTTGCCAAATTCAAAGCTGATAATATTAATAATAATTTTTTCATATTTATCCTTTCAAAAGAAATTTTTTAAATGAAATTTTGAAATTAATTCTAATTTAGCTATTAATTCGCTAAACTGCATAATTTTATATATAAAATTTACAGAAAATAAAAAAAACTAATTACTTACTTAAAAGTAAATATTAGTAAACTTAAATTATATTTTTATACCTAATATATTTTGATTTTAACATATTTTTGTTTTCAATAGCCTTTAAAATTTTAATGGCCTTTTGCCTTCTACCCAAAAGTTATAACCCAAGATTTTTAACTTGAATTCATTATAATATTTTTTTGATTGCCAGTATCCTTTGTTTACCATCAATCACTTCATTATTTCCAACAAGAATTGGTGAGAATTATACAACCATTAACTATAGATCTATTAAGAGTGACGATTTTTTTTACTTTAATATGTGTGATGTTCTAAAAAATTTATTTTATTCATGATAACTCCTTTATTAAAAAGTAAATAACAATTAAATGACTTTGCTTCATTGTTATTGGTTTTAAATTTTGAATTTTTTTGCATATGCAAAAAAATAAACTTACATCTATTAAGTGTAGTCACATTAAGTGTAAAAATAACTTTATATCTTTTTATTTTTATTCACTATTATATGTTATCAAAAAAAAAAAAAAAATCAAGTCAATTTTAAATAAAGTGTGTTGAATTGTAAGTGATAATGCCTCAATTAATTAGAAGCAGAAAAGTCCAAAGCCTTAAAATTATATTTGAGATGGTGAAATAGAACAGTTGTTTAATATATCAAAAGAAATGCACTCGCAGTTATTGAACAATAAATTAAAAGACTTACTAAGCAAAAAACTCAATAGTTTTAAATTGCTCTATAAGAACTATAGACATAAAAATAGCTATTTTTAAAAATAAAGGAATAATTTGATTTATACAAGCTAACAGCTAAATGTAATGCAAAATTAAATAAAACTGTTTCAAAATTTAAAATGTTTTTAATGGTTGTTGCTTTTGTGATTTTTTGATAGTTATTTAAATTAATTATTTCATGATTCATTATCTCCAAGTTTTGATAAGTGGTTTAAATGATGTAATTTATTTTAGTGATTTATTTTTTTTAAAATTTTAGTTTAATTAACAAAGATATAAATAATTTTAAATATATAAGATTTAGACATATAACAGTCTGCTCAATATTAAATATTAAATTAATATAAAAAGTACTTTCATGTATATGAAATTAGAAAAACTATGTCTATTTAAATTACAATTTTAAAAGTGAGTGTTACCCACTTTTTATAGACACCCCCAACTTTGATTTATTGCCAATATATAAACAATAGAACTATTTATCACGTTTAGATATTAAATATATATAATAAAAATACGAGATAATATTAGATAAATATTTTAAAATAACCCTAAATAAATTTAGGTTGCTTCAATTGCGTTTGTTATGATACATAGAAGAGTATCTAAAATGAACGATATAGGAGTATCCAATGGTGTTGCTGCAATTTTTGGATGTTGTAACTGAACCTTCTCTATATAAAATAAATTTAAAACACTTATTTACATTAATAGGTTGTGCTATAGGAACAATCTGTGGAAATATTATAATGGTCTCTTCTAACTCATATGCATTAAAAGGAGCATCTTCAATATTTGGTATTTTAATATTTTTACAAGAAGAACCAGAAAAACTGGTGCTGCAACTTGAATTGGTGGTGGGTATTTATTAAGAACAATTCCAGTTTTATTTTCATGTGCTATAAACATTTATAGCAACATGCCCACTAGGTAAAACTAAATACTTCTGAAATAATTCTAGAGAAATTTATATTAAATGATTTTCATGAGGATATAAACGAATTAACGATTTTTTAATTACTTTATTAAAAGCGAAGATAATAAAGTTATATTTTTTTCGAGATAATCTTCTATATCTGACACTACAGAAATAGAATTAAAAAGAACAAACATTAATTTTTCAAAATTTTCATCATTCTTTATTTTTATTTTACTTATTATTTTATTTAAACTTTGTTCATTTAAGCCAACCATTGTTGTACCTGTCGCAAAAAGAGATTTGTGTTCATAAAATATTTCAGACATAAAGAATGAAAGATTAGAAAATGCAAATTCATTATTGCTTTTTATGCCTCACATACCATTAGATAAAATTAAATCTTTATCATGGTTTCTAAATAAAAATTTTTTTTCACCTAATAGTTTACTTATATACAAGGTATTTTTTTCAAAAATTATTCTGGCTCTACTTGGAAGATTTTCAAAAAAAGAAATTTTTTTAATTTTATTATTAAAATTTCCTATATCTGCAGTTTGCGAATAGAATCCTGATTTGGTTTTTATTTCTTTTTGGAAAATTATATTTAATTTATTTCCATTATCATCAATTATAAAATTACTGAAGACTTTTATTAATTCTAACAACCTTTCTTTAGTTTTTAAAATTTTATTTTTCATAAATTCAATAGGTTCAATAATATCAATTATTTTTTGTTGTTCTTTAATTGAAGGTATTTCTATATTTAAACCGCATGCTACATTTGGGTTCATTTTTGGCATTGTTGAACCTGTATTTGAATTAGCTACTAAATTATCATAGCTTTATCTGTTTCTTCATCAACAAACTTATTCACGTTTGAAGGATTATCTAAATCAGATTGTGTTAAGTATTTTATTAATCCTGAAGTCTTAGCGGCAAGGCCTGCTCCATATATGGGCTTACCAATTAAAATTTCACCAAGTTTATAAATAGCCATTATTAAACCTCCAGTTGTTAATTAATATTATTTTATACTAAATATGACAGGAGGAATAAGATGAATTACAATAAATATATTATTTTTTTGAAAAAAAATAATTATTCAAAAAACACAATAACAACTTATGAAAACATTTTGAAAAAATATTCAATCATTTTTCATAATATAAGTTTGATAAAAAAAGAATTAAGAAAGTACTTTAAGCAGCCAAATACAGTTTGAACTCATTATAATGTTATTTGCTCATTTATGAAGTGATCGAATGATAAAAGAATTGTTAAATTAAAAGAATTGAAGTTACCTAAGATTCCAAAAAAATATATGAACGTTTTTAAAAAAGATTTTCTTTATGAAAAAACAGAAATAAATGAAAGCGATGAAGAAATAACAATTCAAAAAAAAATAACTTTAAGATTTCTTTTTGAAACAGGAATTAGAGCATGTGAGTTATCAACTGTAGTTTACATAAATAATCAATATATAAGTGTTTTAGGAAAAGGGAACAAAATGCGTGATGTATTGCATAATAACTCAACTACTGAGTTATTACCTAAGTTTTCTTTTACAACTAAAACGCTTCGTATTTGAGTTAAAGAAATATTGGGAGAGGAATACACGCCGCACTCAATAAGAAGAAGTTTTGCTACTCATATGCTGCTTAAAGGTGCCAATCCTAAAATGGTAATGACACAATTAGGTCATGAGAAAATTGAAACAACTTTTAGATATCTAAATTTATCTTTGGAAGAAAATTGAAAAATTTACAGTAGCTTTTTATAGTTACTGTTTTTTAATGGCTATTTATAAACTAGGAGACATTGTAAGTGAAATTATTGTAGGTGGAGATAAACCAAAAAATTTTTCAAAAAGCAGAAATGAAAAATATACAATTCCAGTTGTTTCAAATGGTACAGGCGTTTCTCAAATTATGGGATATACAGATAAAACAAAAATTATTAATAATTGTATAACAATCTCTGCACGTGGTACTGTAGGGTATATATCTTTTTGAAAAAAACCGATTTTCCCTATTGTGAGACTGATTACATTAAAATGCGATATACAAAAAGTTAATGAAAAATTTTTATTTTACAAATTGAATTCAACTTTTATATTCTCTACAGGTGCTGTACAAAAGCAAATAACAAAGCCAATGATTGCAAAACTATTATTAGAAATACCCTCTTTAGAAGAACAACAAAAAATAATTGATATTATTGAACCTATAGAAAATGAAATTAAATATTTTTCAAAAATTATTGTAAAACTTGAATTATTATTAAGACAATATTCTAACAATTTAAAAAAAATAGAGAAAATAATTAATTTAATTGAGTTCAATAAAGGAACTATTTTGAAAAGTAAAAATTTTAAGTATGACTCAAAACTAACAGGTTTTATAGATATCAAATCATTATCAAATAATGTTTTTACTAAATTTGTTGAATTTTCACCGAATTGTTTTTTTGGAGATATTTTATTATCTTTAGATGGAACACCTGGGAGAATTTCTTATTCTATCCAAGGTTTTAATGGATATGCATACAATTTAAAATCAAAAACTATTTCTAATAGTCAAATTTATGTAGACATCATAAATAATAAAAATCAAAGAATAATATCAAATAACTCAAATGGAACTACAATTAAACATGCGACTAAAGCTAAAGAAAAAATGTGGCATTTTAATTCAGACAAAAAAATAACTGATTCTATTCTTCAAGCTTTAGTTATTTCAAAAAAAATTCACAATAACTTAGAAGATATCAAATGTAATTTGATAAGATGCTTAAATTAAATAAAAAATATTTTAAAGTTAATTAAGCTCTAAAATATTTTTTGATTTTATGAAATTTATCCATATTTAAAATAACTATAGTACAATTTTAGTTTTTTCATTTATTATTTTTTTTAATTTCTCTATTTTCATATTAGATTCACTTAGTGAAAATCATTGATTTGAAAGTATTCTAGCCAAAGTCCAACCTCTTGCTTTTAAAAAATTATGTATTTGAAGTTCGTCATCCAATTTTGAGTAATTTAAAAGCAAATTTTCATTATCTAATATAATTCCAAGTAAAAAATTATTGGTTGTTTTTTCTTTTATTACAATTGGCAGATAAAAATTATTAATTTGAAGATTTTCTACGATTTGATAACTATTATTCAATATTTCTTTCAATTTTTTTACAACATCATTTTTAAAGAAATCTATGCTATCTTCTTTTGAATTATTATGCATTGTTTCGTCATAGTTATTTTTAGATATTTTATCACAAGATAAATTTTTATTGTCTTGTAAATTTTCTGCATAAATTAAAAATTCCTTAAATAAATTACCACTTTGAGTATTTGATTGTATTATAGATGCTGGAATAGATTTAACTATAATCATTTTTTCTTTAGCTCTTGATATAGCTACGTTTAGTCTTCTTTCCCCGCCAACTCTACCAATAGGACCAAAATTGTTTATAAATTTACCATCCTTATTATTCGCAAAACCTATAGAAAATAATATTATGTCTCTTTCATCTCCTTGTACGTTTTCTATATTTTTTACAAATAAATAATCTTCGGTAAAATTAGGGGTCATTAGATTAAATAATTTATCATTTGTATGCGAAGCTTCTTCTAGTAAATCTTCAATTAAAGACTGTTGCTTTTGGTTAAAAGTTATAACACCAATGCTTTTACCGTTATAGACCTCTTTTGAGCCATCAATAATGTTGATTATTTTTTTCACTATTATTTCAGCCTCAACTAAATTGTTTTGATTCTCTCACATCCCATTAACATCAATCATTTCTATAGGTTTATTCGGGATTTCTGGGTTATCAACCACAATCAATTTGCTTTCGTAAAACTTATTGTTTGAAAAATTAATCAATTCTTTATATTTACTTCTATAGTGAAATTTCAACATATAATTTTTAAATCTAGATTTAGAAAAGTCTAATAGACTTTCATTTTGAAGAACAGTTAAAATTTCATTTTCTTCTATAGTTTCAACTTCATCCTCTAAACTATCATAATCTTGATCATCTTTTGATTTAAAAAAATTAGTAGGTGGTAATTGTTTATCATCTCCGGAAATAATATATTTTTTACTTCTATACATAACTGGTAAAGCTTTTTCTGTAAAAATCTGCGATGCCTCGTCGAAAATAGCGTAATCAAATTCTTTTTTTATTAAAGGAAATCTTGTTGAGTTTGAAATTTCCTCTGGAGAAGAAATTATAATTGGAAAAAACAATTTGATTAATTCCGAATAATGTTGGAAATAGGTTGAAATCTTGATATTTGTTTTAACACCATCTATATGTCTTATCATTTTTGAAAATAGTTCCATATATGAAACAAAACCAGATGGTTTTGCTGTTTTAACCATTGTTTTAATATTCTTTTTTATGTATATTAAATGATTTTCAATAATTTCATTAATTGCGTTGTTTTTTCTAAGTTTTAAGTGTTTTGCTATGTTTTCTAAATAATCACTATTTATTGAATTGATATTTTTTGAATTTTTAATCTCGAAATATAATGACCATATTTGAATCAAATGAGGAATTTTTAAATCATTTTTGTAAAAATCTTTTAACTCCTTGTGTAAACTAAAATTACTTATTAAATTATTAAGTATTGCAAAATCTGCCTTGTTTACAGGTTTTATTAAAGAATCTTCGTTTAAAACTTTATTAATTTTGGATATTGACTCCAAATTTAAGTGGTTTTCATAAATTTTTTGAAAAAAAGAAGTTTCTTTAAGCTGATTGAAAATTATTTTTATTGTTTTTTCTGAATTAATGTCAAATAATTCGATTTGTTTAGACACAAGATGAAGTTTGTTTAATGAATTTATTTCACTATAATTATTTATAAATTCTTTTATTGAATAGTTAGGCAAAATTTTAAATAATTTAAATGATGTACTTAAATTTTTTTGTAAAATAATGATTGAATTAATTAAATTTTGATTTTTTATTTTTCATATTTTAAAGTTCTTTCTATTTTTAAATTTAACTTTTAAACTTTTTAAATTAAAAACTTCTAGATTGAAAGATCATTTTATAAGTTGTTTGGCTTTAAATTTTAATGCTAATTCTAAAATTTCTGAGCAAACATCCTTATCAAAAAAATTTATAATACCTTCTATAGATTTATAAATTAAAATAAGTGACTTATTTTTAGAATATAAATCTATAAATTTTAAAATAAATTCTAATTTATAATCTGAAATAACTTTTATTAATTTTTCAATTTCATTATAATCGTTAAAAATGTTTAATTTATCTGAAACAATTTTATAAAGTTCTTTATATTTATCTAATTTCTCCTGGTCAAGCTTCAGTAAGTATTCAAGACTTTCATTTAATTCATTTGAATTTTGATACTCTAAAAATTCATTTTTAAATTTAAAATATTCATCCAAATTTATGTAATTTTGTGTTATATAATTAATAATCAACAATGATCTTTTAGCTTCCAAAATTTTATTTTGATCAAAGTCCAAATTTTGAATTATTTCAAAAATTATTTTTTGGAGTTTAGAGTCATATTGTTGATACTTTTTTAATAATTCTTCATCAAAATCAAAACTTAATAAATTTTTTAAATAGTTAGTTCCTTCTTTTGTTTGAAAAAGTTTTTGGTAAGTTAAAAAATTATTTTTTTCATTATTATATTCATCTATATATTCATAAGAATTGGAATATTCTTTATTAAAGTTGTCAATATCAATATTACCAAACTTTATATAGTTTAATATGATTTTTGAAGTTTTTTTTATTTTTTCATGAAAGCTCTTAGGGGTTTCCTTAGCGTGTATTTTAAGAACAAAATTATTTAATAAAGACATTCTGTCGTATACAACGTCTGATGCTACTTGTTTTTCTGTTATAAAAAGAGTTTTTTTACTCTGATTAATTAAGTTAGCAAGTATATTTGTTATTGTCTCAGACTTACCTGTCCCTGGTGGACCTCAAATAAATGAAGAATTTTTCAAAGAGTTAGCTATAGCTAATTTTTGAGTTTTATCTAGATCAGAAATGACCACTATTTCATTTTCTTCAAAAGTTTCTAAAGAATTATCAAAGGGGTCATACTTTTCACTAATTAAATCGTCTATAAAGTCATTATCGCCTCTTCTTTCCAGGATGTTGTAAGCCTCTAAAATTGAAGAGGAAGCTATATCATACAATCCGAAACTAAGAATGTTATGTATTTCTATATTAGGGTGATCTAAATCCTTAACGTCTTTAGATGTAAATTTTTTTGGATTTTCTAAATTATAATGAGAAATATTTCCTTCATACTTACTTTCAATTTTTTTCAAAGAAACTTCACTTAGAAGTTTTGATATAAAAAACACTGATAAGCAATCTTCATTTTTAATTTGATTAAAATCATAGTTTAAATTATTTGATCTTGCAATTATAGATAAAACGGAATTATTTAATATAGGGTCACCAATTTTAATAATGATTTTAGATCCCTTTATAATCATTTCTGTTTCTCAAATAATCAAAGGCGCTCTAAAATATTCCTCATTTTCTGAAGATAGTTTACCTGAAATATAAGGGTATCCAATCCCTAAAGCTCTTATACTTTTTTGTTCTATAAGAAGTCTATTTTTCTTTTCAATTCTTTTAAAAATATTAAATATTTTTTTAGCATTTTTTTCTTTTTCAATAATTATTGAATTTTTTTTATCATCAGATTTTATAAAATCATTAATTACTTTTTTTCATCTAGAATGTCTTTAATAGCTTTGGGGGTTATTTTTTTAAAAGATTGGACTATTGAATGTGAAGTTTCATGTAAGTCATTTACTGTGAATATGTTATTATCATTTAAACATTTTTTAGCAATTAAAGATAAATCAAGTTCTTGTATATTTCGTTTTAAATAATCTTTAAAATATTGTTCAATTTGCTCATCAATATTATTTAAATTAACATCTGAAAAGTTTAATTCTATCTGTTTATTTTTAAACTGCTCTAGTATTTCATGATTAATTAAAATTGTCTTTTGTATTGTACTCAAATCAATTGAATTTTGATTAGGAAGAAATGAATTAAAAAATAAAGTCCCTCTTTTATTTGTATTTATCAACCTATTTTTAAACTTGTTTATTAAATTAGTGTTATCCATTCTTACCTTTCTATAGTCTGTATTTGCTCTATTCAGACTCTAAAGCTTTTTTTATTGCTTCTTCTAATTTTGGTGATAAATCATCAAATTCTTTTAATAAATCAAATAGTTCTGATGATAGTTTTTTGATGTCCTCTTTAATAGCTTCTTTATCTATAATTTCTTCTTTAGATTCTACATATCTGCCAGGTACAAAAGAATAGTCATTTTCTATTAATTCATTAACTGTTATTGATTTAGCAAAACCTTGAATGTTAATATCTTGTCCTTTTGAATGATTATTATATACATCTTCAATACTTAATATATTTTCTTCAGTTAATTCTCTTAATTTTTTAGAAATCATATTTCCTTCAATATTTGATCCAGCAACCATTAAAATGTTTTTGTTTATTTTTTGATTGTTAAAAATTCAAATACATGCCGGAATTCCTGTTGTATAAAATAATTTGTCAGGTAATTCAATTATTGCATCAACTTTATTTTCTTTAACAAAATTTTCGCGAATGGCTTTTTCTTGTTTTTGAGAAGATGATAGTGAACCGTTTGCTAAAACAATAGCCATCTTACCTCGCACTGATAACTTTGATAGCATGTGTGACAATCAACCATAATTAGCATTGCCTGATGGAGGCATTCCTCATTTAAATCTGTTATCCTCTTGTAATGAATCAAACCCTCATTTTTTCATATTAAATGGTGGGTTAGCCATTACAAAATCAAATTTTTTGTTTTTGTGTTGATCATTTGTAAAAGTATCGGCATTAGTTTGTCCTAATACACCATTATTTTCAGTATCAAAAAGCGAAAATCCATTTAAAACTAAGTTTAATTTTGCTAATTTTCAAGTTACATTATTATATTCTTGTCCATAAACTGTTATGTCTTCAATTTTTCCATTATGTTCCTGTATATATCTTTTTGCTTGAATTAAAATTCCACCAGTTCCACACGCAGGATCATAAATAGTACCTTTTATTGGTTTAATTAAATTAACCATTAATTTAACTATTGATGTTGGTGTATAAAATTCACCACCTTTTTGGCCTCTATCTTTAAAGAATTTACCTAAAAAGTATTCATAAACTCTTCCAATCATATCTTCATTATCATCTTCAGATAAATCTTCATCAGAAAATATTTTAATTACGTCTCCAAGTTTTATTTGATCAACACCTTCACTATTGAAATTTTTATTAAAAATCCCTTTTAAGATTTCATTATCATTTTCTAATCTGATAAATGCATTGTCTAATTTTTCACCAATTTTTTCGCTATTCGCAAATTGCATAATATATTCTCAAGTACATTCTTTATGAATTATAAAAGTTTTATATGAGTAGTATAATTCTTCTTGTGAAAACATTTCAGGAGTCACACCTTCATTAAAAATTGTTTGCAAAGCTAATTTATTTCTATCAGAAATATATTTTAGAGTTAGAATGCCCAAAATTGTATGCATGTACTCTTCTGCAGACGTGTTTCCACGCATAACATTTGCAGCTTCTCAAAGTTTACTTTCAATTTCTTTAATATTTTTTGCCATTTTTAGTCATCCTTTCTGAATGCTTTTTTGTTTCCTTTAATGCTGTTTGTAACTTCTTTTATTAAATTTTCAGATAAGTTATATAATCCATCTGGTGGGTATTGGTATTTAGTTTTCAATAGTTTTTTAAGTTCAGTAGTGATTATAGATTTTATTCTTTTTTCAATTAAATACTGATCACTGTTATTTTCACGAACTACTTCTCTTAAGTCTTGAGCTATTGCTCTTAATGTTTCAGAATTTTTGTTATATTGTAAAAATTGATCATTTGATAATATATCATAAAATATTTGTAACTCAATATCTTCAAATTCCAAAGGTTTATCATTTTCTTCTTTAATTTCTTTTGAAAGCATAATAAGTAATTCAATAATTTCATCAATTTCTCTTGAACTTTCTAATTCTGAAATTATGTCTTTTAATTTTTCTGAAACTAACTTAGCAAAATATGGCTTTATTTTAGAAATTTCATCAATTTCCAATTTTATAGCATTGGCGTATAATGTCGCTGCAACCCTTGGTTTTGATTTTGCAAGTTTCTCAGCTTCTGATGATAATACACCAGCAACTTTATTAATATCTTTGGTCATTGTAGATTCGTCTATAATAACACTTGTATCAGCAGTAGTTACAGCATTTTTAATAGCTTCTTTGATTGACTCTATAGTTCAAGTCAATTTACTATCATTTTGAATCGCAGAACTTGTAATTAAAGAATTTATAGTTTCAATACATTTTGAAATTAATAATTCTTCTTCAGTTATACTTGTATAAGATATTTTATAAAAACGTTTGGATTTTCTAGCTAATTTTATAAATTTGTTTTTTTCATCAACTGAAAATAATTCAATATTAAGTAATTTATCATAAGCATCTATTACAAATTCATATTGTTCTTTTGAGTTTAATTGAGAAAAACTTTTAAGATCTTTAATATAATAATCATTAACAATATCAAATAATTCATTAAGTTTTTCTTTTGCTTTATCAATGTCATCTATTTGTATATCAATTTTAGTTGAAGAACCATTTGCATATTGAATTAAAGCATCTGAAATATATTTTCATATTCCTACAAAATCTACAATTAAACCTGCTTCTTTTGATTTTTTAGTTACTTTATCTTCATATGTTCTATTAACTCTAGCTATTGCTTGCATTAAATTATGTCATTTAATAATTTTATCTACATACATAACATCTAAATCGGGAACATCAAATCCAGTTAATCACATGTCTACAACAATAGCTATTTTGTACTTTGAATTAGGTTTTCTAAATTCGCTAGCTACTTTATTCATATCATTTTTATTTACAATAGCGCTTGCCATTTCAATAGAATCTTTATTAGAATCAGTCATAACTAAAATTGTTTTATCCTTGTAATCTGGATATTTAGTAATTATATTTAAATAATACTTATAAGCTGCATTTCTGCTATTTGCTACTATCATAGCTTTTCCATTTAAAATATCTTTTCTTTTATTTAAGTGCTCAATCATTTTATCTGCTTTTGCAGCAATGATTTTTTCATCTTCAAAAATTATAGATTTATTAACAGCCTTTAATAGTGTTTCTATTTTTTGTTCTGAACCTATATCATTTGGATCTAATGTTTCTTTATATTCTTTTTGTATTTTATCCATTTCATCAAGATATTTTTTATCAAGTATAAGATTTGGTTTTCACATTTCATAATATATAGGAACAGTTGCACCATCTTCCACAGCTTGATTCATTGGGTAAGTATCTATATAATCCCCAAAAATATTTCTTGTGTCTTTTTCTTCACCCATTAAAGGTGTTCCAGTAAATCCAGTTATTTTAGCATTAGGAAACGCTTCTCTCATGTATTTAGCATAACCAAACTTAACTACGAACTCTTCTTGTTCTTTTGACATAACTCGTTCACCATTTATATTATTTTGCGTTCTATGAGCTTCATCAACTAAAATAAACACATCATCTCTATTAGTTAGTACACCAGTCTCTTCTACAAATTTTTGCACAGTAGTAAAATAAATTCCAAAATGTTTTTTATCATTTAACTCAGAAACTAATTCAGCTCGTGATGCAATGCTTTTGGATTTATTTCTTAAAAAAGTTTCAGCATTTAAAAATCTTTTGTAAAGTTGTTGATCTAAATCTTTTCTATCAGTCACTAAAAGAACTGTGGCAGTGCCAAAAGTTTTAATAATATATCTTGTTAAAAATACCATTGTAACAGATTTACCAGAACCTTGGGTATGCCAAATTATTCCACCTCTATTATCTTTTACTTCTTTTAAATGATCAATAGTTTTGTTAACAGCTCTAATTTGGTGAGGGGCTGCTAAATATTTAATAGGATTCTGATCATCAGAATAAAAGTTAAAATTAAATATAATGTCTATTAAACTTTTATGATTAAAAAGCATAGTTATAGGATTTTGGTTGTTTTCTAAACTTCAGTTATTTCAACCATAAAAATGTTTTAAACCAGCAGTGGTTGATCCATACTTTGAAGAAGTTCTATTCGATACGAAATTAATAATATTAAAATATCAAAGTTCAGGTTTGAAATATTTTAAAGATTCATTTTGCTTGAAAGCTTCTTCTATGTTTTCAATAGCAAGTGGTTGTTTCAATTCTAAAACAGCAATAGGTAAGCCATTTATAAAAAGAACAATATCAGGTATTCTCTTTTTGTTATATCCATCAGTTATTTCAAATTGTCTATAATAACTAAAATTATTGTCATCTACATTTTCTGAAATTATTTTAATTGTTAAATTCCTTTCTTCAATTTCATCATAAATTTTGATTCCATTATTTATGATTTCCATGCCTTTTATATTAAGGTTTTCTCATGAGTCAATATTTTTGTTTATTTCTCTTATAACTAATTCTGCTTTGTCTTCTGCAATATTGTTAATTCTTTGGATTGACTCATTAAGAACTTTAAAATTAATTACTTGTGCATAATCATTTCTATAAAAATTTTTTTCACTCAGCTCTTCCCAACCTAATAGTTGTAATTCTGATTCAACTTCTTCTTCAAAGAATTTTTCATTTATTATCATAAGTGCTCCGTTTTTTATTATTATTTTTATTATATCTTATCAAGTTTTGATAATTATTAAAAAGTGAAAAGAAAAGTATCTGTAACTATTCAAAATAAAATTGGTAATTGAGTAATTAATCAATGCTAGCAAAAGGTAGTATTTTTTCAATTAAAACCTCCAATATTATTTCATTTGATTTTACATATAAATTTTTATTTTTATTTAATTTATTCAAATATTTTACTAATAAACTTTTCATTAAGCTTTTGAAAATCATTTTCTTTTATAATTTCATTAAAAGGTGAAATACTCAGCATCATACATTTTAATTATTCAAAATATTTGTTTTAGTTTATTTTTATTTGCTGCTTTTTTATCCAATATCTTAATTTTCTAAAAATTATAAAAGGTGAAATTTATATTAATAAAAAATTGAAATAGAACACTTGGGAGGTGAAGATTAGAGTATGTAAAAGACACCACTTTTAAAGTGGTGTATAAATTAAAAATGGAAGTCAAAACTTGTGAGAAAGTCTTCTCATAGAGTGCACTTCTTTTTTATGAAAATAAAAAGTGAATAACCCTTCTAACTGATCAAAGCAAGCAAGGAATTATTCACATGAAAAATTATAAACAATTATCGTTCAAAGAACGTACAATTATTGAATATTTATATAAGTTAAATAAATCAATCACATATATAGTCAAAGAATTAGGTAGAAATAAATCAACCATTTCTCAAGAGTTAAAACAGATTTTAGCAACACCGTTATATATCGCAAAAGATGCACAATTTACAACTGGTATGAATATACAAAATAAGACCATATCAAAACAGAAAAGTTTACAGAATTTTTTAATTCTTTATATGCCAATTTTGAGCCAAAGTTTAATGGAATTGATGTCTGTGTTTTTAAAGCTAAACAATTGGGAAATAAAACCCCAGCAACTCAAATGGTTTACAATCGGATTCATTCAAAAGTAATCAAAATCCAACCTAAACATTTACTAAGACCAAGATACTGATTCAAGAAAAGAGTAAATTCAAGCGTTATTTATATGAATTATCAAAAATGGAAGCAATTCCGATTACATATAAACCAAAACATATTAACAACAGAAGTGAGTTTGGTCACTATGAAATTGATTTGGTTTTAGGTGCTTGAAACACAAAATCGATCTTAACTTTCGTCGGAAGAATGACCAGAAAAGCTTTTCAACTAAATTAGAAAATAAATCCATCAAATACACCAACGAAAAACTACGTGAACTGTTCAAAAAATAATCAATTAAAATCAAAAGCATCACTAAGGATAATGGGATGGAATTCAATTTATTACATGAGGTTGCAAAAGAAATTAATGCTGCACTTTACACTTGCAACACTTATGCTTCTTGTAAGAAGGAATCAACAAAAACTTTAATGGTTTCTTGCGTAGAGCAATTCCAAAGAAAACCAGTTTTGAGATTCTAGAAAATGATAGTATTATCTTAGATCAAGTAACAGAATGCCTAGTAAACTATTGAACTACAATTCAGCTCAACAATTATACAAAGCATTTAGTTAGAAGTGTTGCACTTCCAATTTTGATTTATATTTATATTACTTAAATATTAAAAAATTTGGGAGAATAACAAAAATTTAAAACTAAGATATGAAATTTACTATGATTTTAGTTACATACATTTTTGAGAAAAATTAATTCAAGATCATGATATTAAGATTTCTTATAAAAAGTTAATTTCCATTCTTGAAAAACAATATATTATTTCACCTTTTTCACACCGTTCAACTAGAAGGAAAATGGCCAAGAAAATTATGGAAGATAAAAGCGTTAACCAACAGGATTTTAAACAATTTTTAAATGAGAGCATTTTAGACTCCAAATCTGCTCACCCTTTACAACCAAGAAAAAATTTTTTTGGAGAATGTGTACAAATAGATGCTTCTATTCATAATTGAAAAGAAAAGAAAAGAAAAAGTGAGCACTACATGCTTTTATTGACGATTCAACTGGAATAGTACTTTCTGCTTATTTTGATAAACAAGAAACTTTAAACGTCTATTATAGGGCTACAAAACAAATGTTTGAGAACTATGAAACATGAAAAGAAGTGCTTACAGACAAAAGAACAATCTTTTATTCAAATAAGAAAAACAGAGATCAAAATGATGCGGACAGACAATATGGATTTATGTGCAATCAATTATAAATAATTTTAACTTGCAAATCAGTAGCTCAAACAAAAGGTAAGATTGAAAGACTGACTATGAGGAAGCTTTCAAAAGCGCATTCCTCAAGAGTTAAGATTAGCTTGTATAAACGATATCAATTCAGCTAACGAATGAATCAAAGAATTCATTCAAAATTATAATGCAAAGTATGTCTTTAAAATAGACGAAACAAAAAATTTATTTGTGCCTTGAGAAGCCCATAAAATTGATATGGATTTTGCTCTTTCGACTCACTATAGCAGAAAGGTTTTAAATGGTTCAACCATTAAGTTTGAAAATAAAAATTATGCAACTTTTGATAAAAGTGGCACAAGAGTTAATTTAGCTAAAAAGCAAGAAGTAGCGATTGTTAAAACTTTCACTGGTGAAATATTTGCAAACTATTACACAAACTTTTATTAATTTAATAGAAATTGACAAAGAAAAATTTGTGTTAGAAAATATAAATATTGAAGTGTCAAAAATTAGTAAAACTAAAACAACTAGCAATAAATAAAAAAATTCAAACTGAATTTATTATCAAAAAAGTGGAAAGAACAATATTCAACTCTTAAATTTAGTATTTAATTTAACTTTTTTTGGGACATTTCTATTTACCTATTGACATATTATGAAATTTAACATTCCAATCTTTTTGAGGCCAACTCAAAATAAATTGGATCTTTCTCACAACCTAAAAAATTTATACCAAGTTCTTTTGCAGCTAATAAGGCAGTTCCACTACCAGCAAAGCAGTCAAGAATAGTATCTCCTTTATTTGAATGAATTTTTATAAGTTCCAAATATATGAATTTTGCTTGTTCTTTTGTTAAATCAAAGATTAAATCTTCTATTGTTTTCATTAATTATTTATTTATTTCTCCATCAAATTTTAAAATTTTATAAGAAATATAAAGATGTAGATCAGATGACGAGAAAAAGAAATATTCTCCATTTTTATCTTTTCTTAATATTTTTTAAATATTCAATAAAATCAATATCTTTTAATAGTTTTTCAATTAATTTATAATCATATTTTTCAGATAATAAATAATAGCCACTATATGGTATAATTCCAGAAGGAATTACCTTAATTTTAATAGTATCAATATTTTTAATTATATTATTAATAACCATTTTTTCTTTATACACATCATTTATTCCTTGTGTTCTAGCGAACTCATATCATTGTTGTTTTTGTAAACTTCTTAGATTTTAAATCCTTCATATTATGTATTAAAACTTTATATATCATAGGATTATTAATTCTAATATATTCTAATTTTATTAATTTACCATTTTTATCATACGGAAAAAATACATTAGTTTCTTGAAGTTTTGAAATCTTTAATGCTTTATTTATAAATATTTCCTTTGTAATTATCATTATAAAAATAGAATCCAAATTATTTGATACACCATTTTTAACAGAAATAAAAGGATTTTTTTCAACTGAAATAATTTCCTTAAATTTTTTAATTTACTAGATTCACCAAAGTAAAAAGAATCATTAATAAAAAAATCATTAAAAAAAGGTAAAAGGAAAAAAATTGAAAATAAAAATACTAATGTTAAATTTGAGGAACTTGTAAGAAGAAACTTTAATCCCAAAGAAGACAACATAATAGCAACTGATGTTAGTTATATCCCTGCTGATGCACCTGAAAATTTTGTTTATTTATCGTTTGCTATTAGTCATAAAACTAAAATGATTGAATCATGAAAATTGTCTCAATCAAATAACACCCAACTCGTTTTAGATACAATTAATGGTTTAAAAACAAAAAACTTTATCTTTCATTCTGATCATGGTTCCAATATTCTAGTTATAAAGTTCTTGATAGATTAAAAGCTATTAATGCCAAAACTTCAATGGGAAGGGTTGGAAATTCATTAGATAACCGAGAAGCTGAATATTTCTTTGGTTGTTTAAAAGGAGAATATTTAAATCATCTAGCTACTGCAAAAATGAAATTTCATGAAATTTATAAGTATATATTAGAATATATAGAGTGATATAATTTTAAAAGAAAAAACAAAAAGTATTGAATTGAAAAGAGCCAGCTTTTGCTAGCGCTATTAATTAATAAAATGTAGAATTTATTTTTCCGTGTTTATTTTTAAAGAGGTTTGGTTTTTTAGAAGAGTTAATTTGATTTTACTTTTTTAAAATATATATTATTTAATAAATTTCATGAAGAAATTTTGCTATATGTAACTTTAAATCCTTCAGATAAAGAATTTATATTTGTAAAAATATTATTAACATTGTTTTTTAAATAGTCAAAAATATAATCTCTTACACTTTCATCATTAAATTTTAAAACAATAATTGCTGATGAAACTTTATAATTTCCATCTGAAATTCAAACCTTTTTAGATTTTGGTGTTACAGAACTAATTAGTAAATCGCCTTTCTTGCAAAAGTTGCTTGACTTCATATTTTTTTTAAAATTACCGACCAATTTATTATTATCTATATTACTTATTTCTATGTAATTTAATTGATTAGTATCAATAATTTCATTATTTTCAATAATTTTACGTTCCTCACATACATCCGATAAAGTAAAATAATCATTTAAATTATCTGGTAAGATTCTTCTTGTAAAAATTGCTTTTTTATTTTTATGGTCTTCAATTATTAAATGATTCAATAAAGAAACCTTAGAATATTCATCAATTTTTACTTTTTTACCCAAAAACATATTTTTTATATTTTCTGAATAACTTATTTTTTAAATTATCAAAATTAGTTATTGTTATACCTTTTTTATTTTTATTTGAAGAGAAGTAAAATCCTAAAAAATCTTTTTCTAATTTTAATGAATTATGGTCAATCATAATTGGTGAATGTATTACAAAAACATGATAATTTAAATCTATGATGTTTTTAGCACTTTTTTGTAAAAATAAAATTACAGGAGAAGTTGTAGTTCCCGAAAAAGTATTTGGACCAGATAAAAAAATAGATTTAATATAAAATTTTTCTAACATTCATGATCTAATTTCTGAATATTTATCATTTGTTAAAAATGATTGGGGTAACACAATTGACGCAAAACCATTATTTTTTAATAATTGATATGTTCTCTCCAAAAAGAAAGATTCAATATTTGTATTTTTGTAGTTTATTTCATTTAAAAATTCAAAAGTTCCATCTCCTGGTTTTATTCCAGATATAATAAAATTTTTCATAAATCCTTTTACTGAATATGGAGGATTTGAAATAATATAATCAAATATTTCATTATTAGGTTTTTTACCATAAAAAATAGTTCCGTTAAATATTTCAGAATCAAATTTAAGTAGAGCATCAGCGTTTAAAACGTTTGCCTCTCCATCTCCATTTAGGAAAGATGCTATTTTTGTAGTTTTACTTAATCTATAATCTTTTTCAATACCGTAAACGTATTCCTTCGCTCAAGAATATTTATCCTTTTTATAGCTTTGGATTTTATTTTTATAATTATCTATTTTTATACTATTTAAATCAATATTGTCAATATATTTTTGAATTATGTCCATTGAGGAAATTAAAAAATGTCCCGATCCGTAAGCATAATCCAAAGTTTTAGGTAAAAGCTCATTTTGTATTTTTGTTGACAATAATTTATTTTGTATATTTTCTTTGATTGGTAATGCGTTTGTCATCATTTCCACTATAGGTAATGGAGTAAAAAATTGTCCCGCTTCTTGCTTTCACGATTCATTTAATAATTCTTCAAAAAAATCACCTAAAAATTGTTTTTTATTATTATATTTAAATTTATATTTTTGTAATAATTCCACTAATTCTTTAACTATTTCAAAGTTATTTTTAAAAGTATAATCATCAAATACCTCTATAAATGCAAAAGTATTATCTTTTTTTAATCTTAAATTTTGAAACATTTTTAATAATTTTTGATTATTATTTTTATTGGCTAATTCTCAAAAATCATCATCTGTATAATCTATTATTTCTTTATTTAAACAATATTTCATTCCGTTTTTATATAAATCATACAATCTAATTAAAAATGATTCAGGGGTATCAATTTTTGACAAATACTGAAACCTTTTTCCTTCAACATTATAAGATACATTATTAGAATTTACTTCAAAATTAATATCATCTTGTAATTCATCATAAATTTTTGCAATAAAAAGATTTATTAATTTATCAAAAGAATTAGGTTTATCTGAAACAGTATTTATTCTAAGGATAGTTAAAAATTGATTAAATATATTATGAACTATGTCATCATTATCTATTAATATTAAATCATTATTTTTTAAACATTTTTTTGATAAATTATAAGGATTAATTTTAAACAAATCAGTGCTGTCAAAATTTTTATCTCAAATATCATAAATATCTTCTAAATTAGGACAATTTTTCATTCTATCTGTTACTTTTATCGTTGCAAATAAAGGTTTATTACTAGAAAAATTAAAAGAAAAATAAGATAAAAATTTCGTTTCTCTCTCTTGATTGTAATAAGAAATTAATTGCTTTATTTTATTAATATTTGCTGATGAAGAAGCATATTTTGAAATCTCGCTTTCATCTTTATCTTCTATCATTCAAAACGGTTTATTGCTTAAATCATATATAATTATATCCAATCTCCCTGAGGCTTCTCTTCCTAATTGCCATTTTTTTCCAATTCTATTTTAGAAATTGAATATCCAGATTTTAAAATTTTTAAAATAAAAATAAGTACTGAATAATTTTCTTTATTTGATAAATTTTGAATATTTTTATTTCCAATTTTTAAAATATTATTTTTTTCATATCATATAGCTTGAGAAAGATCAATAACAAAAAAGTTATGCATACTTAACTTAGTAAAATTAACGATGGTCTATATTGGAGGTCGTTTTTAATTTGTATACCCACGTTTAAAATGAATTTATTATAGCTAAAATGTTATTTTAAAATAATCATCAAAAATAAAATTAATGTTTTTTTGATTTTTTTATGATTTGATTGAAAAATTTCCATAGAATTAATTATCTACTAAAAATAAAAGAGTTTTTAATATCAATTTCGAATGCTTAATTTATTTAAATATTTTAAACTGATAGTTCCTCTATTAATTTTTTATCATCAATAATATGCTCTACACCTTTAGAAAATTTTCTTATTTCTCATAAATTTCCAATTAAAATAGGAATGTAGAAAGTTTGATTAGTTTTTTTGGAAGCAAATAAGTAACATTCTGCAAGATCTGATATTTTTTCTTTATAAGCTAAAATATCAATTTTTTGTTCATTGCTCAAATTGAAGCTTTTAACCTCAAAAATGTGATTTAAATTATTTTTATCTTTTAAAATAAAATCAGGATAAGATTTTGTTTTTGTAATATTAATGTATTCAAAATTTATAGTTGAATTTGGGTAAAAATTTCTTGCTCAAACTGTGTTTTTAGTCAATGATAGTATAATAGCGAATTTTTTTTCAGCTTCAGAATCAAAGCAAATTTCAGAATCATCATTATCATCAAAATAATTATCGATTACTCTTCATAAGCTGTCTTTTATAGTTAATTTTTGTTTTGTTATTTCAAAATAACTTTCTTGTTGAAGACCCGATATTTTATTGACAAACATAGTTTTTTCATAGTCCTTTAATATTCTTCTGTTTTCTTGGATGATTCTATCAGTTGAGTTAGACAATAGTTTTCAATCATTAAAATTTTTAATCACATTTCAAGCTTGTTTGTTTAAGTCATAATCCATTTTTTGTCATAATTTATATAATTTAAAAATATTTTGTTCCAAAATTAAAGGTTGGTTTTGGATAGCAAAATTTCTTATATCAAATTGATGATCTGAATGAACTTGAATAATTTTTTGGAGAGAAGTAGTTTGAACTTTTATAAGATCTTTTTTTAAATACACTCTTTTAAAATTTCTATTAACCTTAGATAAATCACCTCAAACTCAAGATTGAAGAGCAAAAAAGTAATCATTTTTATTATCAACATAATCATTTCAATTTTTTAAAATGGGATTTCTTCTAACTCTACCCACAATTTGTTCTGTTAGTGATTTTGATTTTGTGTCTCTTAATTGAAATAACATACAAGCTCGAGGTATGTCTCAACCCTCAGTAATAACCATTTTAGAGATAATAACATCTATTTGAGAGTTATTATTTCTAGCATATTTTTTTCATTTTATTTTTTTATTTGAATTAGAAATGTTTTTTATTTTATCATTAGTATCATAGTCTTTAATATTTGTGGCTAAATACATTCAATGTAAATTAAATTGAGGATTATTTAATATTTTTTTTATAGTTTTTCATTCATATGAACCTTTATCTTCATTTGAAATTTGAACTATCATACATGGGTTAATATTGAAGGTTTTTATGTATTTTTCTTTCACACTTATAAAGTGTTTTATAGCTAGTTCAAATTCTTCAATACCTCCATTTCCCATTTCTTTAACTTGTTTAATTAATCCAAATCTTTCAGCATCATATTCAGATATTTCAACATCAATCAAAAATTTTGTAGTTTGAGGTGTAGCAGAAATATTAAGAATTTTATCAAAAAAATGATTTAGTTTTGACAAATTAGTTGTTTCAATATGACATTCATCTCTAATCAAAATTATTTTTTTTCCCTTTAGTTTTATATTATTTAAAAATGATTCCAAAATTCCTTTGAATAATTTACCGTGTTTATTATACAAATTTGTAGGCAACGAATAAACGTTATATTCACAAGGAATTTGCAAAGATGCTTCCTCTGAAGTCTCAGAATTTATATAAAATGGTTTAATAAGCGGGTTATCCACTGAGAAATTAAAAAAAGTTTCATGATTTTGAAGTGCTAATTCACTTTTTGATAAAGAAGAAACTAAAAAAATTAATTCTGAATTTTTGCTTATCATCGAATTAATTAATTTACATAGCATTATAGTTTTACCAGAACCTGTTGGAGATTTAAATGTCACAATATTTTTTACATCAAGTGTTTGTTCAATCTTATTTATAGCAAATAATTGTAATTTTTCTATTTCTGGATTCATTTTATTTTAGCACCTTTGCAGTTTTCTCAAAATTTTCACATACTCATTTTATTTTTTCTTCTAAAGACATTTTTTTATAACCGTAATTTGTTTCATCTATTTTATTAAAAATATCAATATCTTTATTATCAGCAAAAAATATTTCAAAAACTTCCAAATTACCCCCTAATTTTTCATTGTTTTTTATTCATTTAAAATTGGAATTACCAGATGTTGCTATTCCTGTCATCACTCTCCTCAATCTTTCAACAGTCACATCGTAAGCAATTCCTCTTGGATGCAATTTAACGTCCTTTTCATTATTTGTACACAATATGAATTTGTACTTTTTCCCCAATTCTTTATTTATTTCACAAACCGCTTGCCCCGTTGTTCCTGAACCTGCAAAAAAATCTAAAACAATTGTATTTTCTTCTTCTGGTATTATCTTTATTAAATATTTAATTAAATCAACAGGTTTTGTAAATTTAAATACTTTTTTCCCAAAAATATCTTTTATTTCTGAAGAAGATTTCTGATTTGTTTTAACATATTCTTTAGGAAGGGAAGAGGTTGGCGCACCCATTCCATCACCCAAATAATCTTTAACAGATATTGTTCATTCTGTATTAGAACCATCTAAATTAGAAAAAACTGATTCTTTAGTTTTTTTAAAAACTATAATTCCATTATCATTTCACTTATTAAATGTTTCTTTTGTTGTTCTGTAAATATATCCTTCTTGTGGTATTATTTCTGTTCCATCTGGCGTAGTGATTGGGTATTTTTGATTTAGTCCTTCAGATTCATTTTGTCAAGCAAATTGTTGTAATCTATAAAGTTTGCCTCTATCATCTTTAAGTTTATAGCTTGATATCGCAGAAGGCGATAAAGGCGCTCATAATTCCTCAATATTTTTTTTATTTTTACTATAAAATAAAATATACTCGTGTGTTTTATTAACGTGTTTAGATCTTATTCCCCCACCAGTTGTATTATTTCAAATGAAAGTTGAAATGTAGTTTTCTTCACCAAAAACCTCATCAAATAAACATTTTATATATGCATAATTTTTATCATCAATTGAACAATATATTACTCCATCATCTAAAAGTAAAGTCCTAGCTAAAATCAATCTTGGGTGTAACATTGACAATAAATTATCTCTAGAAATAGCATTTTGATAATTAGTATCAGCAAACTCTCCTAAATCGTTTGAACCATATGGTGGATCAATATATATTATTTTTATTTTTGACAAATATTTAATTTGCAAATTCAATAAAGAATCGTAATTATCTCCTATTAATAATTCATGCTGAATTTCTCCAGATTCAACAAATGAAAGAATATTATTTTTGCTTAAGTATTTTATATTATTCTCTATTTTTTCTGTTTTTTGATCATAAACTAATCCTGTATTTTTAAATATCATACCCATAGAAGCTAAAGCAAAAACTTCTTGACTATTATCTGCTTTTAAAATTATTTTCTTTAATATTCTAAAATTACTTTCCTCTAAAGAACCTTCAGAAACTCTTTCTTGTAGTAATGATATTTGTTCTAGTTTAACTTTATTTAATTTTTCCATTTTCATACACCTTATTTCTTAATTTCTGATTCAATATATCCTTCAACAATATCGCCTTCTTTAAGGTCGTTGAAGTTTTTAATAGTTAATCCACCTTCTGAATTAATTTTGGCTTCTTTAATATCATCTTTTAAATGTTTTAAACTTGATAACTCTCCAGTATAAACAACAATCGAATCTCTTATTAGTCTAACTTTTGATTTTCTAGTTAAATATCCATCAGTTATATGAAATCCACCAATAACACCAACATCAGTATGTCTGAATAGTGCTCTAATTTCTGCTTGTCCTGTAATTTTTTCTTCAAATTCAGGATCTAGCATACCTTGTGCTGATGCTTCAAGTTCTTCAATTAGTTTATAAATAATATTATAAAATCTTATTTCAATTTTTTCCTCTTCAGCTTTTTTTCTAACAATAGCATCTGGTCTTACATTAAATCCATAGATTAATACAATCCCTTCAGTGACAGTTGATGCTAAAGTAACATCACTTAATGTAATTCCTCCAACACTTGCTCTAATAATATTAATTTTAACTCCATTAATTTCAATTTTAGCTAAACTACCTTTAATAGCTTCAACACTACCTTGTGTGTCAGCTTTAATAATTAAGTTAATAGCTTTTAATTCACCATCATCAATATGCTTTTTAATTGAAGCTAAACTAAATGAATTATTTTTTTGACGTTCTGCATTTAATTTCTTTTCAGCTTGAGCTTCAGCAATACTTCTAGCAGTTTTTTCATCATTAATAACAATGAATTTATCACCAGCTGAAGGTACTTCGTTTAAACCATATATAACAACTGGTTTACTCGGACCTGCTTTTAATACTTTTTTAGCATGTTCATTTTCAATTAGTTTAATATTTCCATAAGTAGTACCAGCAACTATCATATCTTTAATTTCTAAAGTTCCATCTTTAACTAAAATTGAAGCAACTGGTCCTTTTGCTTTATCTAAGTGTGCTTCTAAAACAACACCAGATGCTAATTTATTTGGATTAGCTTTATAATCTTGCATTTCTGCAATAAATAAAAGTGTATCTTGTAATTCTTTTAATCCAGTTTTGGCTTTAGCTGATCCTAGTACAAATGGAATATCCCCACCATACTCTTCAGCTAATAAACCATATTTCATTAATTCAGATTTAACTCTTTCAGGATCTGCTCCTGGTTTATCACATTTATTAACAAATACAACAATTGGAACATTTGCTAATTTAGCATGATCAATAGCTTCTTCTGTTTGAGGCATAACACCATCATCAGCTGCTACTATTAAAATAACTATATCAGTTACATTAGCTCCACGTGCTCTCATTTCAGAAAAAGCCTCATGACCTGGTGTATCAATAAAAGTTATTCTTCGACCATCTTCAGTTTTAATACGATAAGCACCAATTGCTTGAGTAATACCCCCAGCTTCACCAGCAACAACATTAGTATTTTTAATTGAATCTAATAAAGTTGTTTTACCATGATCAACATGACCCATAATTGTTACTATTGGGTTACGCATAACTAAATCTTCTGGTTTATCTTCAACAGTTAAGTCTAGAGCATCAAAAAAGTTTTCTTTTGATAAAGATTCTTCTTTTCTAAAGTCAAATCCTAATTCTAAAGCAAGTTCTGCCATTTGTTCTTCTGATAAAATTGCATTTTGATTTAGCATTAGTCCTTGTGCGAAGAAATGTTTTAAAATCACAGCAACACTTTGCCCAATTTGAGTGGCAAATTCTAAAACTGATAATGTTTGAGTATATACAAATACTCCATCAATTAATCCAGTTGCTACTGTTTCATTTAATTGTTGTTTAATTTGTTTTGTATGATCTTTAGACATTTGTTTTTTGTTTGCATGTGCTGGTCTATTATTTGTTTTTTTAGCCATAAAAACCTCCTTCTTTTATTTAAATTATATTCTTATATATTTGATTTAATTAATTTAATAAAGTTAGGATCATTAACTCCTAATGCAACTACATTTTTATTTGCAAAAGATGTTATCATCTCTTCAACTGTAATTAAATTTGTATAATATTCAATATTATAAAAAGTACACTTATCAATAAATTTCTTTTTTTGACTACTTCCCATATTACTTGATAAAATAACTAGTTTTACTTTATTTTTTTTAATTGCGTCCAAAAGTTGTTCACCTTTAATAATTTTATTAGCAGCATAACACATGCCAATAGCATTTAATAATTTGCTTTTATTCATTAATTATCTTTTCTAGTTCATCATAAATAGACATATCTATTTTAGTTTTAAAACTTTTTGCTAGCAAATGTTTTTTTCTAGCTTGTTCAATAGAATCTAAATCTTTTAAAATATAAGATCCTCGACCATTTGCTTGATAAGTATGATCAACAAATACTTTATTATCTTTAGTCAATACAACTCTAAATAATTCAAATTTATTGATCATTTTTTTACTAACTATTTCTTTTCTTAAATTATTAATCGTAGTATTCTTCATAAAGATCTTCTTCATCTTCATCAATTTCTTCAACAACTTTTTCTTCAATAACATTATTAAATGATTCTAATTCAGCTTGAATTTCTTTTAAATCAATAGCTGGCGAATCAACTGCATTGATTGCTGCTAATAATTCTTCATCAATTTCTTCTACTCCTGAATTGTATTCTTCACCAATTTCGTCTTGAAATGCTGATAAAGCTTCTCTATCAATGTTGTATTGAGGTTTTTTAGCAACATAGTTATCTCTTGGGGAAAAATTTTCTCTTGAAGTAGCATCAGTTCTAGTTTTTCTCTTGTTAACTTCACTTAAGAATGCTGGATCATTTACTTGTTCTTCTGTAATGTTTCCATTTCATAAAACAGAAACATTTGCTTCTTTAGCACTTTCTAAACTATAAATATTAATTCTTCTTTTTAATAAGTTAGCAACTAATTTAGCAGCCATTCCAAATTTACCAATAGCTAATGACAATTGCTCATTTGGAACAACAATATCATATTCACCAAATACTTCATTAACTGAAATAACCTTAACTGGTGCCATTGCGTTGATTAAATATTCAGTGAAGTCTTCACTATATCTAATAACATCAATTTTTTCACCATTTAATTGTGCAGATATTTGATTAATTCTAGCACCTTTAACTCCAACAATAGCTCCAATTGGTTCTACATTCATGTCGTGTGATAATACTGAGATTTTAGCTCTTTTACCAGCTTCTCTTGATGCTGAAACAATTTCAACAACTCCATCATGTACTTCACTAATTTCTCTTTCTAATAATTTAATTAAAAAATTTGGAGCAATTCTTGATACTGATAATTGTGAATATTTATTTTCTCTTGAAACTTCTTCAATTAAAACATCAACAAATTGATCAATTTTAAATGTTTCCCCATTAATACATTTTTTGTTTCATAGTGATGTTTGCACACCTTCAATGTCTAATAGGTAAGAAGTTTGATTATCATTAGTCCCAACAATCTTACCAGTTACAATTTCATTTTCTAATCCAGCAAATCTTCTATAAATGCTTTCTCTTTCAGTCGCTTTTAATTTTTGTTGAAATATTTGACGTACTTGTCCAACAGCCATTCTTGAGAATTCATCACCAAATTTAATTTCTTTGTAAACATTTTCTCCAACAATAGCTGTCTTGTTAATTTGTAATGCTGCTTCTAATTCAATTTCTAATCAATCATCTTCAATATCATTAATTGTTTTAACAACTTTTAATTGTTGTAATAATTTAATATCACCTGAGTTGTCATCAATTTCAACTCTAATAATAGCATCTGTATCATAAAATCTTTCAAATGCTTTTTGAAATCCTTCTTTGATTCCTTCTAAAGCAATTTCTCTATCAATTCCTTTTTCATTTTCAATTGAAGCTAATGCTTCTAATAATTGCGCTCCGTTTACCATTATATCTCCTTAAAACTTTACTGCGTATCTAATAGTCTTAACTTCATTAAATGTGAAGTTGTGTTTTTTCTTTTGACCTTTTAAAAAGTATCCCAGTATAAATGAGTCATTAACTTCATCATAACTTAGCAATGTGCCTTCAATTGCATTTTGATTATTTACACTTTTATTTAATTCTAAATGTATGTAATCACCAATTGCTTTAATAAGTTGGTCTTTATCTTTAATGGGCTTTTCAGCCCCAGCACTAGCTATTTCTAACATATATGCATCACTTAGTTCTTCTAATTGATCTAATGCTTGTGAAATTAACTCATTGCTTTTAGTAATATCATCAAAATCTAATGGTTTATTAGGTTTTGCTAAATCTTCTACTAATATTTGTAAGATGTCACTATCAAAATCAAAATAATTATTTATCTCATAAATTTTTAATCCAGATTCTTTTAGAATTGGTTCTACAATTTTAATTATTTGATCTTTTACAGTTGTGAAATTTCTCATTTATCTCCTTTCGCAATAAATAAAGCAAGACGGTTAAGCCTTGCTCAATTACTTATTGATATTTAAATGATATCACATAAAAATACATTAGTTAAAGATTTTAGTTATTTTTTCAGTAGCTATTTTTAATATTCATTTTTTTGTTGAATTAGGAATTTTTATGAAACTTTTATTTTTACCCTTTGAATATACCGAAATTATTTGAGAATGATTAATTCTTAAAATCGAATCAAACATTAAGTAAGAAATTTCCAAATCAGAAATTATTATTTTTTCTCTTATTATTTTATGTACTTTACTATTTCTTATTTTTTTCGTAGTGAGTGGTATAACTAAATATTCACCATTTTGAAATGATTTTAAAATTATTGCAGGCCTTTTCTTAATAAACTTTTTTTTTACTAAAATCTAAAATCTTTTTATCCTGAGAAATACTTCTAAAAATTTCATTAGCATGTATTTTACTTATTTTTACTATATCAAATTTTCTATAAACAATTTTGTTTTCCATTTTTATTCCTTAAAAAAAGTCTCCCAATTTTAAAATTGGGAGGGACGTGCCTCTAGGGCATAGAAAGGAGGAAATACAGCGATAACACTATATTGTAATATCCAATTATTATAATTGAACCCTCACATATATTATTACATAAAAAATATAAAAAATTATGTTTTTGATTGGTGTCTAGTGAAATTTTTTGTTTTAGTTTTCAAATTTTTTAATATATCATTAACACCAAATTGTTGTTCATAATAAAGTATTTCATTTAATATAATTTTAGTTGGCTTTATTTCAGTACCAATTGTTGAAACAAAAGTGGTAGTATGTTCATGTGTTCTCATTTATTTTGTTTATAAAATTTATGAAAAATATTATAATAAAATATAATTTAAATAAAAGGGGTAATATGTTTAAAAAGAAAAAAGATATAGATTTTATTTATGATAAAACAGATTATGTAAATCGTATTGCTAATACTGAATTTAACAATTTAGAAGAAGTTATTTCTTCTCCTATTGGTTTAGATAATAGAATAGATAATGTAAATAAATTTGGAACTAATACAGTAGTTGTTAAAAAGTTTAATTGATTAAAAGAATTTATTGGTTCTTTAACTGAATTATTTAATTTACTTTTATTAGCTATTGGTACATTAGAGTTAATTATTTTTTTAACTTTAGAAACTGGGTTTATCACTTTAGTTTCTGCTTTAATTATTTACTTTATGGTTATATTAGCAGCATGTGTTGATTTTCAACAAGAGTATAAAGCATATAAAGAATCAATTCAATTACATCATGAAATTGAAAATGAAATATATATATTGACAAATAGAATAGTTGATATAAATACATTAGATAATCAAAAACAAAATTTAGTTAAAATTAAACAATCTGAATTAACAATTGGGGATGTTATTTATCTTTCACCAGGAGATATAGTTCCAACTGATTGTAGAATTATTAAAAGTAATGATCTATATATGGATCAGTCAACACTTAATGGTGAAACTGAATATATTTTAAAAAGTATTAATAACACTAAAGAACGTTTATTAGATTTAGAAAATATCTTATTTGCTCACACAATGGTTAAGCAAGGTAATTGTTATGCAGTTGTTATTAATATTAGTGTTAATAACTATAGTGATTCAATTGGAAACACTATAGAAGATATGGATGATGAAAGTGATTATGAAAGATCACTTAAAAAGATATCACAAATTTTAATAGGTTTTATTTTAATAATTACTCCAATAATTTTTGTTATTTCTTGATCAACAAGTGGTTTTGCTAAAAATGATTTTGTAGATCCATTAGTCTTTGCTCTTTCAATTGCAGTAGCATTAGTTCCAGAAGCACTACCAGCTATTATTTCAGCTAACTTAAAACTTGGAAGTAAAGTTATATCTAAAAATAAAGTTATTATTAAAAACTTAGCATGTATTCAAAATATGGGAAGTGTTAATGTTTTAACAACTGATAAAACTGGAACATTAACTTTAAATGAATTTGAAGTTAATAACATAGTTGATTATAGTTTTAACCAATCAGATTGATTAAACACTATAACTTCAATTAACGCACATGCTTCTAATATGTTAAATAATAAAATTGATTCGGCCATAAATAATCACTTCAAAGATTTAAAGATTAAGTATGAACTTATTTCTACAATTGACTTTAGTCATGAAAATAAATTATCTGGGGTTATTGCTAAAGTTAACAAGCAAAAACTATTAATTATAAAAGGAAGTTTTGAAGAAGTTATTAAACTTATTTCTAAAGTTAGAAATAATAATAAAGTTGAGGATGTAAAACCTGGTTTTGTAGAAAAACTAAATGAGTTTAATAACCAACAAGCTAATTTAAATAATAAGATTCTTATTGTCGCTTCTAAAGTTGTTGATTCCAAAGATAATTCTGTTAGTGAATTAGTATTTGAAGGTTTTGTTGGATTAGAAGAAAAACTAAAACAAGATGTTATTAGAATAATCAAAATATTTCAAAATTATGGAATTGATATTAAGGTTTTAACTGGTGATAATGAAAAAGTTAGTGAAAATTTAGTTAAAAAAATTGGATTAGACGTTAAAAAAATAAGTGGTGAACAAATTGTTTCAGTCAGTGAAGAACTTATTAAGAGCTTTAATTTATTTTATGAACTTTCTCCCTTAGATAAAGCACAAATTATTTCTATCTTACAAAAAGATAATGTTGTGGCATTTTTGGGTGATGGGGTTAATGATGCTATTGGACTTAAAAAAGCAGATGTTGGGATTTCAGTTAATGATGGTTCAGCTTTAGCAAAACAATCAGCTGATATTATTATGTTAGAAAAAGATTTAGATGTATTAGAGCAAGCATTCATTCAAGGTCGTAAAACATTTGCTAATGCTGTTAAGTTTGTGAATATAACAATCGCTTCTAATTTAGGATTATTAATTACTTTATTAATTTCAAGTATTTGATTTTCATTAACTTATAAAGCAAATGATTTTATATTTTTACCAATGTCTCCAATACAATTGTTATTACAAAACTTAATCTTTGATTTTGCAAATTTAGTATTTGTATTAGATAGTGTTGATGATAATAGTATTAAATCACCATCAAGGTGATCAACTAAAAGTATTATTCCTTTTGCTTTATGAAATGGAACAGTACATGTTATTGTTAGTTGTATTAACTTTTTAATTATAGGTTATGGGTTTAAAATGTTTCAACAAATTACAAATGGTAATGTTGAAACTTTACATCAATTTCAGACTGCATTCTTTATTGAAGTGGTAATCACTCATATTATATTGATAATGGTTTATAGAACAAGCAAGTTTAGTCTCACAGGGCCAAAAAGCAATAGTTTATTTAATGGATTAATGTTAATGTTTGCTTTTATACCTTTTTTAATCATTTTAATAGATCTACCAATACACAAAATGGAGTTAGAATTTATAAAAAATGTTTTTTGATATTTAACATTGCTAGGTTTAATAACCTTATCTTTTGGATTAGCTGAATTATTTAAGTATAGTTATATTAGAATCAATAATAAATGAATATAAAAAATCAAAAATTATAATTGTTCACTTCTTAAAATTTTTATCATTTCATCAAAACTTATATTTTGCTTTTTGTAAGTTTCAAAAAAATTTCACATTTCATCAATTAAGTCTACATGGTAGAGAATAACATCATAGAATAAATGACAAAATTTTTGGTTATAAATTAAATTTTTTTTCTCTTTTTCTAAATTTTTGGGATTTGTACCTTCTTTAGTTGTTATTAATTTAAGAGATTTTCGAACAATAGGAAAACTGAAAGATGCACTCATTTTAAATCCATCTAATTCAGTGGAAAATTTTTGATTAAACATTTGACAAATTTCAGTAGCTTTTTTATAAAATTTAGTTTGTTCTTCACTTACTCTATTAGTGTTTTTGTCGCTTATAATACCAATGATTTGTTTTGAAATAGAATTACCTTTTTTATTGTATTCTACATTAATAAAATCATTTGAAGTGATGTACATATTTTGGAAATTAATTATTTTCTCATTTATTACAAGTGAAGTACTGTATGATCGGATTATATCATTAAAAATTTCCACTATACAACACGAAAATATATAATTATCTTGTAAATCACTTTCACTGTATTTTGGGAGTTTGTGTGCTATATTGTTTCTTTGATGATTTAATTCAATTAACTTATCTCGTTGATTGTTATTTATCACTTGTATAGAGTGTAACTCATTTAATAATATTGAAAAATCTAAAATATTTCCATTTTTTGAATTTATATATACTTTGTTGTATATTTTCATAAAAAAAACTATCAATCTATTTAGAGCTATATGTGAAAAAATAACAAAATTTTCATATCGATTAACATCTAATATATTATTATAACTTACGATTGATTGCCTCATCTTTTCAATAGATGTTTTCAAAAATGGATCAGCTTCTATAGATACATGCTTTTTTAAAAGCTCTCTTTTTTCATCAAAAAGTTTTTCAATTATTTGTGAGGCAAAATCAATTGTGTAATTTTCTTTTTGTTCCAAAATTAAAAGAAAATCTATTTTCTTTGAATCATCTAATATAAGTATTTCTTGTATAAGTTCAGAAATTAAATTAGCTTGTGGTGTAGAAATTTTCATATAGTCTCCTGAATTTTAAATATTAACTATTTTCTTCTTATAAAATATTTTCATTACTCAAAATTTCTTGTCAACTTTTTTAGCATATCAATTGGTTATTGATAATTGTATGGTAGAATATCATATCATTTAATTAATAATTCGATTTGTAACTTTAGTACCAAGAAATTTAAACATATTTTTTACATAATCATTAAACGGTTCATTTAATTTTCTCATATAAACTTTAATTGCAAGTATTTGAACGTTTTTAATATTAGTATCTTTTAAATAACTCTATCATCAATTAATCCTTTATAAGTAAAATTCATGTTATCAATTGTTACATGAGCAAAATAGTTTTTTATATTTAAGGAATACCTAAATTTACCATTCAAAAAATTTATAAATTTTTTGAATTGGTGTAATTGATCAAGAAAACTAAATAATCTTTTTAATAAAAATAACTTGCAATGTTATTTCTTGATAGTAACTTTTGATACATTCAGATTTGTGTTAAATCTAAAAGAACGAATTCATCATTTAAATAAGTTTTTTATATTCTTTTAAGAAAATTGAAATTACTTTTGAGTCATAATGATCCAGTTTTTATGTACTGGAATTTATAACCAAAATTTTACTCATTTTCTTTTAATATAGATAATGAATTATTTTCAAATTACAAATTCATCTTCTTCTAATCTTAATTTTTCACCAGTAAATCTAATTGATTTTCCACATACCATTGATATGTATGGTGATTCATTTTCATTAATCATTTTTCTCTCAACTAAATATGATTGTAATTTTTTAGTATCATATCCTTCAATGATACATGTGTCAATACCAAGATTAGCAGCAGCCACTGTTGCGACCCCAGAACTAATAAAAGATTGTTTTATACTATACTCATTTTTAATTTGATCACTAACATCATTATCAACTAAGTTTTTAGTAACATTGATAGTAAACTTTTCTCTCATTTCACTTTCAATACCAACACCAAACTTTTTATCTAAAGTAATTTGTACTTGTTGGGCTAAACCATTTGGTGTTGTTCCTATAAATAATAATATTGCACTAGCAGTTACAAAATTTACTTGATTTCAAAATAAAGGCGCAAGTTCTTTTTGAATGTTTTTATCTTGAATAACTACTAATCTTTGGGTTAATAATCCAAAAGCACTTGGAGACATTCTAATCGAAGTAACTAGATCTTTTAAATCTTGCTCTGGTATTTTATAATTTGTATCAAATTCTCTTGCGCTTCTTCTTTGAAGCATTAATTCATTAACTCTTGTCATTTTTTCTCCTTTTTAAAATAATTCAAATGATAATTGATTATCTTCTGCTAGTGAATCTAAAATTTTTAAATCACCAAATATTTTTAATTGTGTTTTAGTAACAATTGTTCTTGATTCTAAGTCTTGCACTGAAACAATTGGTTTTTCTTTTCTAGCATTAACAATAGACATGGCCACTGCTTCTCCTAATGAATCAATAATATTAAAAGGAGGAACTAAGTATTTATCATTTGTTTTTTCATCTATATCAATTCTAAATTTAAAAGCCTCAGATTTTTCAAAATGAATATTTTTAATTTTAATATTTCTACTATACATTTCTAATCCTATTTCTAAAATAGGAATTAAATTTTGTTCTTTAGCACTTATTGGCATATTTCTCTTTTTCATAGATGTTAGTTCATTTAATTTTTCTTTAATTGATTCTAAACCACCTAAAAAGACTTTTAAATCAAAAGCTTCAGCTCTTGTTGATAAAAATGTTGCATAATATTCAGCAGGATAATAAACTTTATATCAAGCTATTCTATAAGCCATTAAAACATAAGCAGTTGCATGTGCTTTAGGAAACATATATTTTATTTTTTCACATGATTCAATATATCATTGTGGGATATTATAATCTTTTAACATTTGTTTAAATTTACTAGGAACTCCATTCCCTTTACGAACAGATTCCATAACTTTAAAAGCAGAAGTTGCATCAATTCCTTGGCGCATTAAATAAACCATAATATCATCACGACAACCAATAACTGTAGAAATATCTGCAATTTCATTTTTAATTAGTTCTCTAGCATTTCCAATTCATACATCAGTTCCATGCGATAGACCTGATATTTGCACTAAATCTGCAAATGATGAAGGTTTAGTTTCACTTAACATTGTTCTTACAAATGTTGTACCAAACTCTGGAAGCCCAAAAGCTCCTGTTGTTTCACCATTAATTTCATTTGAATTAATACCTAATGCTGACAAATCTCTAAATAACGAATAAACTTTCTTATCATTTGTTGGGATTTTAATTGGATCAACTCCAGTCAAATCATACAACATTTTTAAAGCCGTTGGATCAACATGACCTAAAATATCCATTTTTAATAAGTTATCATGAATTGAATGAAAATCAAAGTGTGTGGTTAATCATGAACTAGTCGTATCATCAGCTGGATAGTTAACTGGAGTAAAATCTTCTATTTCATATTCTTTTGGTAGAATAATGATTCCCCCAGGATGTTGTCCAGTTGTTCTTTTAACACCTTCAACTTGACTAGCTTGTCTTTCAATTTCAACTTTTCTTGGCATGTTTGATTCATCATAATCATTTTCTTCATAAAAGGCCTTAACATATCCAAAAGCTGTTTTTTCAGCCACAGTTGAAATTGTTCCAGCTCTAAAAACATTATAATCACCAAACATTTGTTTAGTAAAGTTATGCGCAATTGGTTGATATTCACCAGAAAAGTTTAAATCAATATCAGGAACTTTATCTCCGTCAAATCCTAAAAATGTTTCAAAAGGAATATCATGTCCATCACCAACTAATTCAATATTGCAATTCGGACAATTGGCAACTGGTAAATCATATCCACAAACAATTTCTTTTGGTGTATCAAAGTTTGAATACTTACATTGTAAACAACGATAATGAGCTTTTAATGGATTAACCTCAGTTATTTTACTTGTTGTAGCGACAAAAGAAGAACCAACACTACCTCTTGAACCAACTAAATATCCATCTTCATTAGATTTTTTAACTAATAAGTGTGATATTCAATAAACAACTGCAAATCCGTGCTTAATAATTGCATTTAATTCTTTTTCTAAACGTTCACTTACAATTTTTGGTAAATTTTCACCATAAAGATCATGAGCAGTTTGATAACATAAATCTTTTAGTTTTTGATTAGCATCTTCAATATTTGGTGTAAACAAACCTTGTCTAATAATATCAATGTTTGGTTCTATTTGATCAGATATTGCATTAGTATTTTTAATAACAATTTCATTTATTAACTTTTCATCATTTAATCATGAAAACTCTTGTAGCATTTCTTTGGTTGTTCTTACAAACTGATCAGGATGATCAATATTGTTAGATTTATTTTTAAAAGAAAATAGTGGGTGTCTGATTCCTCCTAATCCTTTAGCATTGATGTAAACATCTCTAATTTTTTTCATTTCAGGTCTTGTATAATGAGCATCACTTGTAGCAACCACTGTAATATTGTGTTTTTTAGCTAATTCTATTATTTTTAAAATGCAAGTTTTAAGTTGTTCAATATCAAGTGTTTCATTAACTATTAAATGCTTATAAACAGACAATGGTTGAATTTCTACATAATCATAAAATTTAATTTTTTCTTCAAGTTGTTGATATGTTCCTGTTTTAGCTAAATCAAAAATCTCTGAATTAACACATCCAGCTCCAATTAAAATATTATTATTCTTTCTAATTTCTAAAATTTTTTCTCTTAATATTTTTGGTTCACTAAAAAAGTTTTCAGTATGAGATATAGAAACTAATTTAAATAATTCTTTTAAACCAACTTGGTTTTTTACAAGTATGTTTATATGCATACCTCTAGATTTTTTTAAGTTATTATTTTCTTTATCATTAACTGGTATTAAATTATTTCAGTCATGATCATATATTATATTTAAACTTGGTTTTAAGTAAAAAACAATTTTTTGATACAAATTAAATAATACTTCAGCATCATAATCTGCTCTATGAGCAATAGTGTCATCATACATTATTCCAAATTTTTTACAAATAAACCCTAATCTAAAATATTTAAAATCTGTTCTTGCTAAACGTACAATAGCTAAGGTGTCAAAAATAGTATTTTGTATAGGACCAAATCCCGCTTTTATTGATGCATTATTTAAAAATCCTAAGTCAAAATTAGCATTATGCGCTACTAATATAGAGTCTTTAATTATTTCATGAATTTGACCATAATCTTCAATTATATCTTTTCCTTCTTTTTCTAACATTTCATCAGTGATTTTTGTCAAATCTTTAATAAAATTTTTTAAAGGCTGTTTGGGTTTAAAAAATATACTATGTTTTTTTTCAGTACGATTAACTGGATCATAAACAATAGCTCCAAATTCAATAATTTCATCCATTTCTGGTGATAAACCTGTTGTTTCTAAATCAAAAAACACAATTTTTGTTTCATTTAGTTTTACGCCTTTAGGATTTTTAACTAATCATAAATTGTTTTTATCAATCATATTCATTTCAAGACCATATATCAATTTAATTTTTTGATCCTCAGATTTTGTTTTATTTATTTTTTTTAATGCATTATACGCATCAGGAAAAACTTGTACATTAACATGATCAGTGATGGCTAAAGATTTTCACCCATAATTATCAACTAATTGTAAATAATCATGAATTGATGAAACACCATCCATTGCACTCATTTTAGTGTGAGTGTGTAGTTCAACTCTTTTGGTTTCATAATCATCAACAATCTTGTGATCTATTTTTTCAATTTTTCCTATTTTTTCAATAATAAAGTTCTGCTCTTTATCTCATTGTGAATAAGAAGTTTTTCCTTTAAGTGCCACCCAATCACCAACTTTAATTTTTTTAGCTTTAATGTCTTCAATTTTTGGTGAGTTTAATTCTTCTTCAGTCAAAGGTTCAAAAAATTCTAGATTATTACCATTGCTAAAATAAATAGCATTAATTGAAGAATGCTCATCACTAACCGCTATTTTATAGATTTTTCTACCTGGTGCCTTTGAATCTCTTATTTCATATTTGTTTACTTTTGCGTGAATAACAATATTTTGAGCATCATCTTCAATATCAGCTAATGAATCATATGTTGGTTTTTCTAAACTAACTGCATAAGCTTTATATTCTTGTTTAGTAATAGAATGATTTGTAGAATATTTGTTTTGAGATATTTGACGATATTGTTCTTTTGATTTTTGCTCAAATTCTAAAATGCTTTGAGTATATTGAGCACTATTATCTTCTATTTCAATATAGTATTTAAGATCTTCAAATCCGAATTGTATTAGTTTTGCAAAACAATATTTTAATTCATCTTCAAGTTGATCTTTCAATGAATTAGAGTCTACAACAAAATATAGACATTTTTCCTCTTTATTATATTTAACATCTCTATCACAAACAAATTCTCACACAACAGTCTTATTTTGAGCCTTATTTTCTTTAATAAAATTAATATATTCTAAAATAAGTTCTTTATCTAATCTTTGATTTTTAACTTCTAAAATTAACTTAAGTGGAATACTTGGGTTGTTTACAAAATTATGATGTACTTTATTTAAAATTCTTACAGGTAAAAAGTTTTTAACTGATATTTTACAATGAATTTTATTTTTCTGCGTTTTTAAAACTGGTTTTTGTAGGGTAGCTTTATCAAAGTATGCCATTTCAGTATCTTCAAGATTAATATTACATTTTGTAAATAAATCTATTAGTTTTGAGTCCATCTTATCCTTCTTTCTTTTTAAATTATAATATCTTTTATTGTAACAATTATCATTAGTCCCAATAAGAATATAGCCCCAACTATATAAACAATAGTTTTAAGTTTAGTATTCATCTCTTTTTTGGTAATTCATTCAATTAATGCTTCTCAAAACTTAAAACCATCAAGTGGTGGAAATGGCAGCATATTCAACATAAATAAATTAGCTGAAATACCTGCAATATACAAAGCATAATTAGTTTTAACAGATGTAGTTGCCCCAGAAGTATTAAACATCCCCAACGGCCCACTAATCGCGTTAAAATGACCAGTAAAAAATGATCCTAACCCTTTTATTAAAGATATTGCTTGATTTCATGTTTCAACAAAACTGTATCCAAAAGCAGACCAATTGTTTTTAAAATACTTGTGAGGTGGTTGAATCCCAATTCTCATAACTTTCTGGTTTTTTCAATTTTCAAGAATATCTTGATCAACTTCTTTTAAACCAGTGTCTTTAATTTCTCCATTAACTTTTTGTGTATATTTATCTATCTGTTGATAACTAAAAGCTAAGCTAATACTTGAAAAAAAATCAGGTTCAGTTTTGATTAATTTATTTGTTTCGCTTAAATAATCAGATACCTCTTGTACCATTATAGAATATTTAGTTGAAGTAAAATCTTTTTCTTTTTTTAAATCTTCATTTCACTTAATTTGTATTCCTGTTAAAACTATATTTTGAGCATCACTTTCAAGATTTGGTTCTAATTCTTGAATAATTTTTAATGCTACAGAATCTTTTGCAAATATTTGCCCATTTGAATTCATATCATTTGGTTTATATCCATTTGATAAAAATACTGACATTATCAAAATAAAAGCAATAAATAAATTGACTATTGGTCCAGCTAAAATAAATAATGCCTTTTTTCATTTAACAGCATAATCAATTTTGCGTTCATCAGGAATGGTTGCAAATTCTTCTTCCCTACCATTGGGTGGTGGGGAAAAATCACTAGCAATAGAAACAAAACCTCCAAGAGGTAATATTCTTACTGAATATCATGTTTCTTTGGTTTTAATAGTAAAAAGTCTTGGTCCAAAGCCAATAGAAAATTCAAAAACGTAAGCTTTAGATCATTTAGCAAATAAAAAGTGGCCTAATTCATGTAACGTGATAAGAACTAAAACTATTACAACGCCCACAACAATCATTAATAAAGAAAATAACACACTCATAAAATTACCCTATAAATGAATCAATTAATATTATAAAAAACATTAAAGAAAACACCACCATGAAAGAATCTAATCTATCCAAAATACCACCATGCCCAGGAATTATATTGGAAAAATCTTTTATACCCATTTTTCTTTTAATAAAAGAAAAGAAAAGATCCCCAAATTGACAAGTAATAGAAATTAGAACAGCAAATAAGACATAAAGCGTTATTATTTGACTTTGTGATAAAATTTCAGCAAAAACAAAAACGTTAAATACATTATAATCACTTTTTATAAGCAGTAGCATTACAGATAGTGAAATTAAAATAATAGTTGATGATAAAAATCCACCAATGGCTCCTTCCCAACTTTTTTTTGGACTTATTTTTGGTGCCATTTTATGCTTACCAAATTTACCACCAAAAAAATATGCAAAAGTGTCAGTTAATATAATGCCTATTCATATTCAAACCCCAGTTATATATCCCATATTAATGGCAGAGTATCCATTTTTATCAGTATAATCAACTGATAAACAAATTGTTGTAAAACCTTTTAATCCAAATACAATTACTAAACCTATAAATACAATTCACAAAGCATCAAGTGTTTTATAATTTATTATTTTCAGAACAAAAAACATTGCACCTATTAAAGTGAAAAAAACTGCAAATTGAAAAAATGGATTACCAAAAAAGATAATAGCTGCTTTATGAAAATTGTAGATAAATATACCGTCTGCTAAAAATGCTGCATCGCCTAATGGCATTAAATATAATAATGTACCAAAAATTATTAAAAAAAATTTAGCTCATACTTTTTTTAATTTAAATGTATTGAATAATTCAACAAAAGTAGCAGCTAATATTGCAATTGATGCAATTATAAATAACCAACCAAAAACATAACTTAAATTTTTTGAGCCTTGTTGAACCCACAATTCATTATTTAAAACTGCAAAAGCTACATAAAGACCAAATATTCAAAATAAAGCAGCACCGGAAATAACTCTTAAAAACAAATTATTATTTTTAATTTTAAAGTCTTTAATAGAATGCATTGTTACCTCTTATCTTATATTATTTATATTTTAACAAAATAAACTATCAATAGTTTTAATCTATTTTTTATTTTTTTTATTTCTTAACTTCTTTTCTTTTTCATTCATTTTTTTAAGTTTTTTATTAGAAACAAAAGTTTCATACTTATTATCAAATTGCATAATCATTAACTCATAACGATTGTTTTTTTCAATTATATCGTTATGAAACTTATTAGCTTTTTCTAATCTTTTTAGCTCTTGTTGAGTTAAATTTTTTTTATTATAATTTTCTATGAAAAATTTCTCATCTTCTTCTTCAATTAAAAATCTTCTATTTCTTAGAAATGTAGTTATGAAAACACCAATTAATATTCCAAAAAAAGCAAATATAAACATTAAAGCTAACCTAACTGGTCAAATAAATGACATTGAAACTTTGAATATTCAAATATCATTTACAATAAAACTAAAAAACATTAAAGAAATTGCTAGTGTAAATGTAAAACTATCTTCTTTTTGAAGTTTTAAATAGTATGAAATGAAATTAAGTAAAACTACAAACAAAATTGTTAAAAAAGTTATGAATATCAGTATAACTTCTCTAGCTGGTAAATTATCATAATAATTTTTAAACCTTGATGCTTCATTAACTGACAAGTTTCAAAAAGGGCCTATGCAAATTCATATAACTAAAAAAGGAATAATCACAAAAAAAGTTTCAAACAAAATACTTATAAATATATTTGTTCTTTCATGATCAAACTTTCTTAACTTTTCAAAATCTATTCTTTTATCACTATCTATTTTCATATACATATAATTATACTATTAAATAAAAAAACAACCCTAAGGTTGTTTGGATTTTTAATAAATGGAGCAGGTGAAGGGAATCGAACCCTCACAGTCAGCTTGGAAGGCTGAAGTTCTACCATTAAACTACACCTGCAATAAATAAACACATAAATATAATATTACATTTTACTATATGTGTCAATTAAATGCTTGATTAAAAATTATTATTATTTTCTTAAACCAAGCTTAGCAATAATATCTTTATATCTTTGTACATCGTTTTTAATTAAAAAATCTAATAAGTGTCTTCTTTGAGCAACTTTCTTTAAAAGTGTTCTTCTTGTTGGAACATCTTTTTTATGATCTTGTAAGTGCACTGTCATATTTTTAATATCTTCAGTCAATAATGCAATTTGAACTTCAGCTAAACCTGTGTTATTTGCATTACCTCCAAATTCACTAATAATTTCAGCTTTTCTTTGTTTTGAAATCATGTTTCCCCTTTGTTGTGATTTTTTTGTTGCATCATAGATAGATTTGGGAAAAAATCTTACCTCTGGTGAACTGTCACTTTAAAGATTATAAAACATTTTTAAAAATAAAACAATATCATTTATCCTTTTTTTATTAAGTTAATGTCAATTATATCAATTATATCTTGTGAATTATTTTGTTTAATTTTCTTTTTAACTTCACTGGTTGAGACTGAATTATTTCTTTGAAAAATAATTACATTGTCAATTCCAAACTCTTTTATTAAATAATTAACATCACCAGTTTGATTGTAAGCAAACTTAAAATCACTGCCCTCAACTATTTTGATAACACCTAACTTATTTTTTAGAATATTTACAAATTCTTCTTTTGAACTATTAGCTAACTGTTCATCAACTTCGATAATATATAAAAAGTCGATTTCAAATTTATTTTGAATATATTTTATTTTATCTTTCTCGTTTAGAAAAAAATCATAATCTTTTTTTCCTGGCTTTTTATTAAAAGTAAATATGATTCTAAACAAATTTTCTTTTGTTCCTATTTCAACTACTTTATTGATAATCATTTGATGATAAATATGTAAGCTATCAAACATGCCAACTGTAATAATTGAATTACTTGCTATTTTTTCTAAATTTTTTATTTTTGTTTTAATTACTTGCATCGTTTAACCCACCACGTCTACATTTATAAATATCGTTTTCTATTTTTTCATAACAAGCATAAACATTTTGATGACTATCGCTTATAAAAACTATTTTATCTTCTGAATCTAACTTTATTTTTTTACCATTATTTACATCAACTAATTCGTTTAAGTGAACAATTGATAATTTTGCTAATTTTAATGAGTCATATATATTTATAATATCTTTTTCATCAATTTTATCTAGTTCTTTTGAATCTTCAATTAAAAACTGACCAGACTGCATTCTTCTAAGTTCACTTACATAACCTATTGTTTTCAATGAGTTTGCTATATCACAAGCTAAAGATCTTATATAAGTGCCTTTTGAACAATTAGCTTGTAATTTAATTGAGTTATTTTTTTTGTCATAAGATAATAGTTTTAATTGATTGATTGTTATTCTTCTTTTTTTAATTTCAACTTCTTTGCCTTCTCTAGCATATTCATAAAGTTTTTTTCCATTAATTTTTATAGCAGAAAAAATTGGGGGTTCTTGGTCATAAGTTAAACCATCAAATTTTAAAATTACTTCATTCAGGGTTTGTAACTCTATTTCTCGAGTTTCTTCTTGATTAATGATTTCTCCCTCAGCATCATAAGTTGAAGTTGACTTAAAAAGAGTTATTTCAAATTCATAATTCTTGTTTTCATTTAAAAAATAATCACTTAATTTAGTTGCATTATTTAATAAACAAATAACTAAACCAGTAGCTAAAGGATCTAAGGTTCCTGCATGGCCAATTTTTTTGATATTCATTTTTCTTTTAAGCAATTGTATTAGTTTATTTGTAGACATTCCTTTTGGTTTGTCTACAATTATAATTCCTGATTTATTCATATTTATATTTTACTATTAAAAAAAATAATTAAACTTAATTAAGTCAATGGTAAAAGTAATTTTGTTATTTGTTTGTCTTTATATTTTTTATTTCAAAAATTATTTTTTATTTTTATTTTTTCAATACTTTTAAATTTTGATAATGCTTTAACCTGCTTTAAATAAATACCTAGTGTTTCTTTTTTGGGCCTTTTATCTCTTTTAAAAATTCTATAAGTAGCAGTTCAAAAACAAGTTTTGATCTCTATGTACAAATCTATATCTAATTCTAACTCTGGTAATAAAGCTGCATCAATAATAAAGTTTTTATTTTTATCTCCAACAGTTTTTATAAGATAATTTTTTAACTCAGGTCATACAATAGCATTTAATTTAACTCTTTCATTTTCATCATTAAAAATCAGTTTTCTTAATTCATGTCGTTGAAGTTTATTATCTTCAAAGCATTGAGGAAAAACTTTTTGTAAGGCCTTTTGAATATTTTTATTATTAACTATTTCAGATGAAATTTTATCACATTCCAATAAAGTGAAACCAAACTTTTCAAATCTTTTTGAAAATGTAGATTTACCACTACCTATTGTTCCATAAATACCAATAATCACTTTTACTAACCTCCATACAAACTTAACATTTTTTCAGGTGAAACTTTAGTAACTGTTATTAAAGTATTTGTGTTCATATCAATAACAAAATATATATCACTATTAGAAGCTGATACATAAACTGTGTTTTTTTGATCAAAAGATTTTGTAGAAGCTTGCATATGTTTTTTAATTGCTGCTTTCACTTCTCAATCTGGTTTATCTTTTAAATTTAATCTTTCTTTTGCTCTTTGTAGTGCATGAGACGTATAGTTGATAATAGGTTTATAATAATAACTCATCTCACACCACCTTTATAACAAATATTTTATATGTTTTTTACTTAAAAAACTTTACTATTTATAACCTCTTTTAAATCAATTATTATTTTTTGCAATGTAGATTTTGTTTTAGAAATAGAGATGTCCTCTTGTTTTGCTATTTTTGTTAAGTGCGTTCCATTAACATGCTCATTAAAAATACGCCTTTCTAAATCGGTTTTGAATTTAGAAAAATACTTATCTAACAAATCATTTCAACCAACATTATCTATCAATTCTGTTTGGTTTTCATCATGATAATTTATATTTAAATGATAATCATCATTTAATAAACTAGCATTCCTCATGCAATTATTAACTATTTTAAATTTATTATTTACATATTTTGAACATATATTTAATGTTTTTCAATAAACAGCATCAACCAAACAACTAGTAAAACTTTTACGCATTTTTCTTTTATAATAAATTTTTATTAAGTCATTATAAGCTTCTCAAGCATAATATTCCATATCTTCGATTTCCAGTGGAATAGAATCAAATTTATTATATGCTCTTTTTATAGCAAACAATACTACTGGTTTTAGTTCCTTAAAAAATTTATATTTTTCATCATCACTAAACTTTTCAATATTATACATATCTTTATTCATAATTACCTCCGGACATTTTTGTCCTTATTTAATAATTAAAACAAAAAAACAAAAAAGATGTTTTAGTCTATCACTTTAACATCTCTTTCACAATCTATTAAGTTGGCTAATGATTTAATTGATGCGATGATTTGATTTAATTGCTCAACTGATTTAACTTGCACAGTTAAAACCCCAGAAGCAATAAGTGTTTTAGGATCAACTCCCATTTTAATATTAATAGTTGTTGCTTTAGAATTAGTTAGCACTCTTGATATGTCATAAAGAAGATTAGGTCTATCTGTAGCAAAATAGCGGATTTTAGTTCTATAGGTATTATTAATTGTAACAGCTTCATTTCATTTAACTTCAACAAGTCTTTTATTTTGTTCTACTAATGAATTTAATGAAAAGCATTTGCGCATGTGAACTTTAATTCCGTTTCCAGATTTTGTAACATAACCCACAACATCTTCATAGGGAATTGGCAAACAACATATTGCAATTGATGTTTTAATATTTGTTATTCCCTCAATAACAATATCATTTTTTAGTGTTTTATCATTTATTGTTCTTGATGCAATTGTTCTAAGTGTTTCATCATCTTTAGAATAAGATTGATTAACATAATACTTATCTACAGCTTCAGCTATTGGAAATTCTCCACGAGCAATTGAAATTAAGAATTCTTCTAAACTTGCATATCCGTCTTTTTTAACTAATTCAGTTGTTTGATCTATACTTATTTTCTTTCATTTTCAATCTTTTTGATTTATAAATGAATTAATAATGTGCTGTGCTTTAATCGCAGCTTCTTTTCTTTCGTTTTCAAAACCTTTATCTTCATTAAACTTATTATTAAGATATTTTCTAATTCTATTTCTAGCATTCGTAGTGATCACGATTTTTAGTCATTCATGAGTTGGTTGTTGTTTGCTTGAAGTTTTAACTTCAATAACTTGACCAGATTTTAGAACTGTATTAATTGGTGAAAATGAACCATCAATTTTAGCACCAGTTGTTTTTTCACCAATTTCAGTATGAATTCTATAAGCAAAGTCTAAAACAGTTGCACCATAAGGCAAAGTAATAACTTGTTGATTAGGAGTTAGCACATAAATGGTTGAAGCAAAAATATCTTGTTGTAATTGTTTTTCTAAATCTTTATTATTTTCATTTTCATCAGCTTGATCTGTTATGTCTAAAATTCTAGTAAAAACATCAATTTGCTCGTCAATTTCTTTTTGCCTTTTAGCAACATCAACAATTTCGTTATCTTTATATCTTCAATGAGCTGCAGCTCCTGACTCAGCAACATCATCCATTTTATTAGTTCTAATTTGAACTTCAAAAATCATATTATTGTTATCAGCTACTGTGGTATGCAATGATTGATAAACCCCATTTTTAGGTGTTGCTATATAATCTTTAAACCTTCCAGATAAAGGAATATATTTTTGATGAATAAAACCTAAAACTTTATAACAATCATCAATTGACTTTGTAATTATTCTAATAGCAGTTAAATCGTGAATTTGTTCGAATTCTTTACCATTAACTGACATTTTTCTATAAATAGAATAATGAGTTTTTTCTCTTCCAAAAATAGCTAATATTTTTACATTTTTTTCTTTTGTTAAAAATTCATAGATATTATTAATTGTTTTTTCAACATCTTTTTCTCTTGTTTGTTTATTTTCATCAAGCAACTTAACAATGTATTGAAAATCTTTTGGCTGTAAAACAGCAAAAGACATATCCTCTAATTTAGATTTAGCATTTTTCATTCCAATTCTGTGCGCAATTGCAGAATAAATATTTAAAGTTTCTTGAGCTACTAACTTTTGTTTTTCTAAAGACATATTAGATATAGTTAACATATTGTGTAATCTATCAGCAATTTTAATAATAATAACTCTGATATCTTTTGCCATAGATATATAAAGCTTTCTTAAATACTCCGACTTAATTTTTTCTCTGTTATCTTCTTCAAAAAAACTTACTTTTGTTACAGAATCAACTAATTCAGCAACTTCTTCTCCAAACATATCAGAGATCTCTTTTTTAGTAATTGGGGTATCTTCTATTACATCATGCAACAATCCAGCAATTATAGTTTTTGGTCCCATTTCCAGTTGAGCTAAATAATAAGATGTTGATAAAGGGTGGTAAATATAAGGATCACCATTTTTTCTTTTTTGAGTTGCATGCATTTTTTCAGCAAAAATATATGCTTTATGAATGTCATTAATAATGTTTTCATCCTTAATATATTTTGAAACTTCTTGTTTTAAAACATCAAATTCTTTAATTTCAATAATATTAAGATTAGTTGAAGCTCTATTCGTATTTTTAATTTTTGAAGCGCTCATGAATTTACCTGGTTCTATATGTATTACATTATATAATATTTTTATCTATTTGGATAAAAAAATACTAAGTGATTTCTTAGTATTTTAATATTTTTTGTAAAGGGTATTGTTTGAATAACTCCTTTTGATGTAATGATTCTAAATCTATCAAAAACGATATGCCAGCAATTATTCCTTGCTCTTTTTCAACAAGTTCAATAATAGCTTCAGTGGTTCCCCCAGTAGCTAATACATCATCTACAATAACAACTTTATCACTTGGCTTGATATCATTTTTATGCAGTTCTAAAATATTTGTCCCATACTCTAAATCATATTTAACACTAATAACTTGTCTTGGTAATTTACCTGGTTTTCTTATTAGTACAAATCTTTTTTTAGTAGCATAAGCAACAGCACTTGCAAACAAAAAACCTCTAGCTTCTGGTGCTACTATCACATCAGCTTTAGTTTTAATTACAAACTCAGCCATTTGGTTAATAGCAAATTCAAAGGCTTTAGCATCATTTAATAAAGGCGTAACATCTTTAAAACCAACACCATCAATTGGAAAATTTTCAACATTTAAAATATAATCTTTTAAGTTCATTTAATTTCTTTCTAATCGTTAATGTCTTTTACGATTTGTTCTTCATGAGACGTGTTAATAGTTTTAATAAAATCGTGATAAGCAAATTTCTTAGCAATTCTTCTTTTTTCTAAACTAATAGTCAAAGGCACAGCAGTTGAAATAATAAATATATAAGTTGTAAATATACCAATTAAAAGTGTTAGTCCAACCCCCACAATGCTTGGAACTGTGATTGCTAATATTAACGCAAATAGTATATAAATTATTCCTATTATTAGTACTTTTTTAATTGCATACTTCATTGTTTCATTTAAAACTTCTAACATATATTTGTTTTCTTTAATAAGCTTATTAAATTCAATATTATTTTCTTGTTTTGAAAGTTCAATTTCTTTAGAAATTGGTTTTATATCTAATTTTAGTTGTTTTTTCAACATTTTAATTTTAGCTTTTAAAATTTTAACTTCAGGATTTTTAGATTGAATAATAAATAAAGACTTAAATTTATTAATGAACTTAAATTTACTTACTTTATTTAATTTAGCATTAATCATTTCTTTTGTTAAATCATTTTTACTTAATTGATAAGTTTTTTTTATATTTAAGATTTTGTTTTTAAGTTCAGCATTTGACTTATTAAACTTAGTTTTCAAATCAATTTCTGAAGCAAAAGAAGATGCTAATTGGTCTTTAGTTTTAGAACTAATTGAACTTCTAATTTTACCAAGCATCAATATTATTGATAGCAATGCAAAAGATATAACACCAATAAAAGTTGATAATAATTCATAACTGATAGGAACTCTAAATACAATTATTAATGATGCTGTTATTGCTGCAATAATAATTACCCCTAAAGCTAGAGCAACATAGTAGGTTCATTTGAATCTTATTATGATATAAACTAACAACCCCAATAACAATATAGCCATCGCAATTAAAATTTGTGTTATTTGACCAATAGCAGTATAAGGTGATTGATCCATCCCTAATATACCTTTATCAATCGTATTTTCAATTTCACCACCTTGTCAAATTGCATTAACGTCAAATAAAACCTTTTTCATTAATAGTCGGTTTTTTGCTAAAGAAGTTCTATTTGAAAATCTAACTTGTATTCAGCCAACATTTGAATTGTTTGAAATAACATAATCATCACCATAAATAATTACTGGATTAGATGTTTTTGCAACAGATTTATTAACAAATATTTTTGTTAAATCATTGTTATAAACAAATTCTAATGTTTTAGCTGACAGTTCAATAGATTTTTTAGCATCAGAATTAGAACTTGATTCATTCATGATTTGATTTTTAAGCTCTTCTAACTCAGCGGCTTTTGTTTTATTTTGCTCATCGATTTTGTCATGTACTATAGAATATTGACCATTAGAAAAAGACTTAAGATTTTCACTATAAATGATAAATGTTTTATCTTTACCAAAATCATTTGAATAAGCTGGACCGATTGTCATAGATAATATTGAACCTATTATTGATAATACCAAAGTAATAAGAATTAATATTTTTGATACATTTAAACTATTATTAATTTGTTTTGATTCATATATTTTTTGGATAACTTCATTTGGTTCTTGTTGAATAATAGCTTCTGAATAGCTTTTGCTAATCTGTCTTGAAACAATCACAGACTTCATAATTCAATGCTTAAATTTTATAAAAGGGTTTTTAGTTTTTGTTTCTTGTAAGTTTTCTTTTAAAACTTTTGATTCAAGTTTTAAAATTCTTGCTTTATGTTTTGCAATATTCTTAGTTTTAAACAACTCTTCTTTTTCAAGAATTAATTTGTTCAATAAAGTTTTTTGATCGTCCATTTTTTTAATTTTTAACAATTGTTTTGAGCTTAGTTTTTCTTTATTTGTTAACATGTTTATTTTAAACTCTACTTTTGATAACTGGATTTTTTGTTTGATAGCATAATTATTTTTTAAAAATGAAGTATCTAATGGCAATAATAATGGGTTTTTTTTCATTACATCGCCTTTAATTGTTAATCAAATAAGAAGTCTAAATATTATTATTACTAAAATAAACGTAATTGCACTTGACGCAACAGCAATGGTAGCCAAATTTTTAAGCGAACCACTGCTTATTCAAAATAAAACTATATTAAATACAATAACTAATAAAGTTAAGTCAAAAATTGAAGATGTTGTATCTTTATTTGCCAATTTAAAAGATTCTATTTGTGATCTTTTATTTACATTTAAATGTTTTTTAAATGCTTCAATAAAAATAACACAAGAATCAATGATGATAGCTAATGCTACAAACATTAAAGTTATTGTTTCTATACCAATAGCAACCCCAAAAAATGTTGGGGTTCAAATTGTTAGAACTATTGAAGTTACAGCTATAATTAGTGTGTATATACCAAGTAATCTATAAAAAAATAATAAATAAGTTATTGTTATTATTGAAAGAATTAATAAACAGACCAATGATGCTATCAACATCAACAAAGTTACATCAGCATTAAATGCAACAGTTCTGATAACTTTAAAACTAAACCCTGAAGTTGTTTGTTTTATAGAAGCTTCAATGGTTTTTGCAATAGTTGCGGATTTAGCTGCAACCTTTAATTGATTACTAATGAACGACACTTTTTTTGAATATGTATTTGAACTAGAATCATTAGATTTTATAGACAGATAGTTAATTTCATCATTTGCCATAATAAAGTTTTTGGAAAAAATATCACTATCTAAATTTTGATTGAATGGTTCAGTTTTATTTGGATCGATATTAGCTAATAAAATATCTTTTACAATTAAAGCATTTATTGTATCAGCAACTGTGTATATTTTCATTTGTGGAGCTGACTGATTTAGTGAAAATTTAAAATCCTCGTGATATTTACCTGTTGCATCATTAAAATCTTTAGTTACTGAGTTTGAATCTACAACATATTTACTTGCACTATTTATATATGAAAACTCATGATTAGATATTGTATTAATAGCATCATAAGTTCCGTAAATTATACCTTTCAATTGTCTCACAACTTCAACATCACTACCTTGAATTGTATGATTATTTGAGTTATTTTCTCATCAAAAGTCTAATTTATCACCGATTAATGAACCGCTTTTAATTGTTTCACCGTCATCATGTTTCACTTTATAATTTATTGCAAAGAAATCATCAAGAATAGCTTTAACATTATCATCACCTGATTTGTATACGGTTTGAGCAGGAATAATAACTCCTTTATAAAAAGACAACAAATAATCATCTTGATTAATTGATTTTGGTGCAAGAGTGTAATACTCTCTCAAATTATTAATAATGGTTTGCATTGAAGATATTAAAGTTAACTTTTGAGAATTAGTTGGAGCGTTTTCACCTTCAGCTGTTGTTGAAGAAGCTAGTTTATCTAAATACCCACTTTTTTTACCTTCTGAAAAATTTAAAAAAGGTGTATTTTTTTGTGCTCCTGAAGGATCAGGTTCTGGAGAATAATTTACATCCCCAAAAATGTCTGAAATAGCAATTTTTTCCTTTATTTGCTTATTATCATCAAAAACACCAGTTGTTTTAACTTTTGTCATTGTTGAATCATCAAATAAAATATCTTTGTAATCACTATTTAAAGCAAGCAAACCACCATCTTGCTCAATTGCATGTTCAAAATTAGTTTGGTTTGAACCATATTGTTCTTTTATTGAAGTTACCATCAAACGGTTTTTTCCAACAACTTTAATATCAACTGTATTATCTGAAAAAGGTGATAATTTTGTTTCTAAAGATTTAGCTGCAACTCTTGCATCACCATTAGCAATTTGAGAGCTTCCAGTTTCTTGGTCTTTATTTAAATCATAAACTTCTACCAAAGATTGATACCCACCAGAATATCTTGAGTTAAATAACGTGTTAGCAGAAACACTCATTGATGAAAAAACTATAGATATTGCTAATCCAATAACAATAATAAAAATACATAAAATATTTAGAATTTTTCTTTTGCCTTTGTTATTAGACTTCATTCAAACTATTCTCCTTTAAAGGTTTATTTAGATTAAAAAAAATAAAAAAATATAATCTATTTAGATTATACATTATTTTTATATTTATTTGCTTTTTGGATTTTATTATAAGTCTTAATAATTGACTCATTTTCAATCTTTTTCATTATTTTTAAATTAGCAACCATTTCCTCACTAAGCGCTCTATCTCTTGTTTCATTATCTAACTTATAACTAAAATGTTTACCTTTGACTGACTGAGTTCCTGTAATGTTAAGAATCATATCTTCATCAATATTCAGTAAATGTTGTTCTATTCTTCTTCAATACAATAATGGTAGACTAATCATAAGTAAATCTTGTTCTTGATCTGAGAATGCATTTTTTTTAGAAGTTTTAGTTTGTCATACAAAAACATTATTGTTATATCCTATATTATATAAATACTGTTGTACTTCTTGATTTTTTGAAGTTGATATCATAACGTTCATGACTTTATTTTTGGGATAACTTTTATCTACAGTTATACCTTGAACAATAATTAATATTAATGATGAAAATAAAGATGGCCCAAAAATAAATTTAAATTTGAGTCAATTTATCATTGACTTTGAATAAGCATCATCAAAATCATGATTTCTTGCAATAATTTCTGTAGCTTTTAGTCATTGATCTTTAAAATTTTCTGGTTTAATAAATACAATGTCTTTGTACTTTTCTTTATTGTTTTGTGCTATGGTTGAAACTTCATTTCAAAAATTAGTGTTTTTTAAACTTTCAAAATCTTTAAACTGATAATATATTTGATTCATTTTAAATGAAGCTTCAATATCTTTTGTTTGCATAATTAAAGTATTTAAAATAATAATTGTAATTAAAGTACAAATGTTAATTCGAACATTAATCATGCCTATGCTTTTGTCTTTTTTAACTGAATAATAATAACTAACTCAATCTGATCCACCAGTTGATGCTCCAGCTCTGTAAGTCATTGAGTATGCAATTCCATTAATGATTCCTGCAAAAACTGCAAAAACAAATAATCATAAAACCATTGATCCCATTGTAGATGTTTTAAAAAGAGTTCCAATTGGTATTAATAAAGGTAAGTCATTTGGGTTTATATATGGTGTATTTTGAATAATTAAGTCAAATATAATTGTTAGAACTAAATATATTATAGTTGAAATTGCAAATCTACCACCGATTTTAAAATATCCAAATATTGCTAAAGGGACATTTATCATGAAGTAAATCAAAAAATAAGTAGTGGATGATGGTATTTTTAAAGTGTTATTTATTAAAATCGAAAAAAATCTTGCAATAGCTCCAAAACCTCCAGGAAACAACCCAGCACCACCACTAACTGATATAAAAAAATCTACAGCAATAGTTGTTAACATAGCAGCTAAAACAATTCATAATAAATCTCTTCAAAATAATGATGAATAGTAATGTTTTACTTCATAGCGATGTTTTGCTTTAAAAAATTCATTCTCATGAATTTTATCAAAACGTTCATCAGTTTTTATTTCATGAATTTCTTGTTCAGTTAATGATAAAAGTTTTTTGCCATTATAAGAATAAATCTTGACCCTTCTTTTTTTTGTCATTTTTTAACCCTTAATCAAAAATTTCTTCACGACGTTTTCTGTATTTTTCTTTTTTAATTTTATCAATACTTTTTTTAATATGTTCACGACGCTTTTTCTTTTTTATATCTTCTAACTCAATTTTACGTTTCTTTTTATACCCTGGTTTAACTTTTTGATTAGAATATTTAGCAATTACTTTTTTAGAATCATCATCTAAATTTTCATAATTATTAATTTTTTTAGATTTTTTTTGTTTAACTTCAATTAAAGCATCATTAGCGATTTTTGTCATCATAAAAGTTATTCCACTTTTTTGTAAACTCTCTATTTTAGATTGATTTTGGACATTATATAACACATAGCTTTCACCAGTCATTTTGCCCCTGCCTGTTCTACCACTTCTATGTACATAATATGATAAATCAATTGGTAAATCAATCGATATAACATGACTAACACCGTCAATATCAACACCTCTAGCAGCAACATCAGTTGCCACAACATACTTGAATTCATTGTTCTTAATTTTTTTAAGCATATTCATTCTTGTTCTTGGTTGTAAATCTCCATGCAATTCACCTACATGCTCATTTGTTATTAGGCGAATTAATTTAACATACTTTTCAACTTCATCTTTTTGATTAATAAAAACTAAGCATAAAAATGGGTTAATTGATTTTACAACACTTGATAAAAATAATTCTATTTCTTTATTTTTAGTATCAATCAAAATATGCTTGATATTTTTAGTTGTTTTATCATTATTTGTTACATCTACAAAATGAGAATTTTTCAAATATTTTTTAACAAATATTTGAAATTGTTCAGAAATAGTTGCGCTAAATAGAGATATTTTTATATCCTTTTTAGCTTTTGAAATTATAAAATCTACTTCTTCAAAAAAACCAAGTTCAAAAATCATATCACATTCATCAATTACAATAAAATCAGATGTTGTTACTTTTAAACTATTTGCTTCATAAAGTTCTTTAATTCTAGTTGGTGTTCCTACTGCTATTGTTGGCTGTGTTTTTTCTAAGTGAGCAATTTGTTTATTTATATCTTCTCCACCAATAAACAATGATGCTTTTATTTCTGGCTTATTTTTTATAAATGGTTTTATATTGTCAAAAATTTGTTTTGCTAACTCTCTTGTTGGAGCTAAGATTAAGGCTTGAGTTTGTTGTTTTTCTTTATCTTTTAAATTATTTAAAATAGGCAATAAAAAAGCATGAGTTTTTCCAGTTCCTGTGTGTGATAAGGCAACAACATTTTGATGTTTTTTGATTAATGGAATAATCTTTTCTTGAATTTTTGTTGGGTTAAAAAAATCTATTTCAACTAAAGTGTCGTTAATAAATTTTTTAAAACCAAAATTTGAAAATGACATTTTAATTCTCCTTGTACTTTTTATATTGATTAGTTATATCATAACTTTTTATTTTTAAATCTTTAAAATTATCTGATAGTTTTTTATTTAAATCTTGAATAAAGTAATTTTCCATATAATGACCCACAGTTATTAACTTAACATTATTGTCATTAGCATAAATTCAATCACTTCATTTGGCTTCTCCAGTTACAAATGTGCAGTCAGATAAACTATTATTTGATATAGATGATGCACCGCTTCCTTGATTAATATATATATTATCAATGAGTTCTTGCATAACAATATTTTTGCTTATTTGAATATCATCAGTTTCAAAAGTTTTTTTAAGTTTTTTTATTAACTCATTTTGGTTGATACTTTTTTTAAATTTAATTTCTAAAAAATCTTTTTGTGAATTAGGTTTTTCTATTTTTTTAACTTCAAAATCACTACATGCAATTTCTATAAAAGTTTGATAGGCACAATAATCATAATTTGTGTGAATAGAAAAAACCAATACATTATTATTTTTTAAATATTTAATAACCTCTTTTTTAAAAGGGTTCTTTTTTTCTTTATCTAATTCTTTAAATATAAATGGATGTCTTGTGATTATAAAATTAGGTTTAGTTTTTTTAATTTCTTCAAAAGAACCTGATGTTAAGTCCAAGGTAATAAAAATATTGGAAATTTCTTGTTCAAAATTAATCATTTTTTTATCAAATAACTGAAACCCTACTTTATCTCATTCTCCAGCTTTATTTGAAGGAAACTTTTTTTCTAAATATTTAGCTAATTTTATTAATTGCATTTACATAACCTTCTATTAATTTTATTTTTTTAACAGTCTTTTTATATTGTTCGCTATGATTTTTTTTATTCAATTTTAAAAGTATACTTTTATATTTATTAATTTCATTATTTAAGTAAAATAAATAATTTTGATTATTTATAAAATAATTTTTATTTCCAAGCAGTAAATCTTTTTTTAAAATTGAACTTTTGAACTCTGTACTTATTTGCAGCAATCAATAATGTTTTTTTTGATCAACAAAAAAGTCTTCAAATAATATTTCAAAATTATTTTTAAAAGCTCATTGTCTTATAGGAGAAACTTCTGTGTTAGAACAAACTATAATTTGACCTTGTGGTTTTTTTCAAGATGACAAAATATTAACTATGGTAGGAGAGCCTAATCCACAAATTGTAACTACATCTAAACTAATATCTTTATTATTTATAAAATCAAATCCGTTACTTTTGATTGTTGTTATTTTATTTGTTAAGTTTGCTAATTGAATGTTTTTTAAAGCTTCTGCTAATGGTTCGCTATTTACATCAATTGCAAATGCACACTTAGCTTTACTGTTTTGCACTAAAAAAATGGGTAAATAAGCATGATCAGTTCCAATATCTGCAACATTATTACAGTCATTAATTAAATCTGCCACCTTACTCAATCTTTTACTTAACATACTTATCCTTTATAAAATTCTTTTAAAACTTTTCCAGTCTTATTATTTGATGTTGGTTGTTTTAATTTTCTAATTGTTTTATTTTCTATTTGTCTAATTCTTTCTCTTGTAACATTTAATTCAATACCAACTTCTTGTAATGTTTTTGAAGCTTCGTATTTTAATAAATGCTCTTGAATGATTTTAGATTGAATTGTTCTGATTTTTTCTACAGGGGTTTCTAAATGAATATCAAATTTTGCAATATCTTTTTTTAATTCTTCAGAAGTTGTATCGCCACTTTCTTCAGCAAGTCTTATCAAAGTTCTAACTTTTGTTGGTACAATCCCATATCTCATTCTTATAACTTTTTCTTCTCTTGCTGGCATTTCTTCAAATATTTTGTCAAAAATATTTCTTAATACCTCCTTTTCAGTAAAGTCAGAAGGTGAAACCATGTCTTTATCTTCAACAAAATCACCAAAATGAGTATCGTCTTCATCGCCAAATGGTTTTTCTAAACTTACAGGTTCTACTGCTATTTTTTTAATTTCAACAACTTTTTCAGGAGTAATATCTCCACCCATTCTTTCAGCAATTTCTAAAAATGTTGGTTCTCTACCTAATTCTTGAGTTAGTTGTCTTTCAATTCTTGCAAGTTTATTAATTGTTTCAACCATATGAACTGGTATTCTAATAGTTCTTGCTTGATCCGCAATAGCTCTTGTTATTGCTTGGCGAATTCATCAGGTTGCATATGTTGAAAATTTAAAACCCTTTAAATAATCAAATTTATCAACAGCCTTAATTAAACCAATATTTCCTTCTTCTATTAAATCAGCAAAATCTAATCCTCTATTTAAATGTTTTCTAGCAACTGATATAACCAACTTCAAGTTAGAAGTAATCAACATTTCTCTTCCTTCTTTAATTTCTTCAGGAATATTAGATTTTGCAAGTTTAGCATAAACAGTCTCTTGATCTTTGCTTAAAATTTTTGTCTGTCCAATAGCTGAAAAGTATGTTTTAATAATATCTTGAATTTTAGTTTCATTTGAAATACTTCCGACTCTATACTTAGTGTTACCTGAATCTTTAGGTCTTCTTCCAGGACCTCTTCTTTCACCAATTAAATCATCTACAGAATCAGAATCATCTTCTATTGTTTTATCTTCGATATCTTCAATTAAAGCAATTTTTTCTAAATCTTCATCCAAATCAATATCATCTTCTTCAAGGTCAATAAATGAAATTCCATTTTTTTGAACTTCTTCTAATATTTTTTCATACTCATTGTCACTAGCATTTACAAAAATTTTACTAAATTCTTTTTGAACTTCTTCAGATGTTATTTCATTATTATTTGCTTTGGCTCATTGAATTGTATATTTTAAAAACTCATCTATAGTTTTTATTGAAGATAGTTTAGCTTTGTCATTATATTTTTTCATTATTTTTCTCCCTGTTTTAAAAAATTTAATTTAAATTTTTTTCTCATTGCAATTCTTGCATTTAATGTATTTGTTAGTTTTTCTCTTTCAAGAACGGTTATTTCTTTTTTGTTCAATTGTTGTTTTATTTCAAAAATATCTTCTTCATTATGTCTTTCTTTAATCTTAATAAAAGCATCATCTAACCTTTTTAATGGATCTGAATATTGCATTTGAAAGTCTAATGAATTAATTATTGACTCAATTATTTCGTTAAGCTGCGGTGAATTTTCACTTTGCAATTTATTCAACATTTCTTTTGAAGAAATACCTATATTGTTTTCATATATTTTTAAAACCTTTTGAATTAAATGTCTACTATCTTGATTTTTTAATTCAATATCTGAAATATTTTTCTTTATATAATTCAAATGCTGATTACTTTTTAATAATTCTTGCAATATTGCATTTTCACTATTTTGATATCCTCTTATCTTATTTTCAACACTTTTATTAAATGATTTATCAATTGGATTTTTTGGTTCATCCAAACTTTCATTTTTATTAGAATGAGTTGTAAAATTTCTTTTAGACTTAAATATTTCAATTATAGCAGGCTTTGAAACTTTAGATATATCTTGAATTAACTCAAGTGATTTATCATAAAGTATTTGATTATTTGCACTTAAAACAAAATTAGCTACCAAAGAAATAAATTTAGCAATAGAATCATAATTATTAGAATCAGTTGATTTTCATAATTGTTTAATTACAAATTCTAAAGGTTCAATTGATTCGCTTATCATTTTTAAAACTAAATCTTTTTTATTTTGATTTATAAGTTCATCAGGATCATTAGTAGTAATGTTGTAGACTATTGATGTTTTAATTTTATTTGCAATTAATAAACTAGCAGCTTTTATACTTGCTTCAACACCTGGTTTATCACCATCCAAAAATATTTTAACTTCACAATCTTTAATTGTTTTGAATAACTTAATGTGAAAACTTGAAAGTGATGTTCCCATTAATGCAATAACATTATCAATACCAGCACCACACATACTTATAACATCCATATATCCTTCTAAAATTATTATTTCTTTTTTAATTCTGGCATTTTTGCTAGCGGATAAAAAGTTATAAGCAATTTTTCTTTTTTGAAAAACTTCAGTTTCTTTAGTGTTTAAGTATTTAGGTCTTTCTGACTTATCTTCAATTTTTCTACCACTAAAGCCAATCACATTATTTTGTTCATCTGTTATTGCGAAAATAATTCGATCTGAAAAAATATTTTTTATTTTTTTATTATTTTCATCATAATTACCCAAACCAGACTCAATAATATCTTTTAATTCAAATCCCTTATCCATCAGGTGTTGGGCTAAGTTTGATTGTTTTGAAATATATCCAATATTGAATTTGTCTATTTGCTGAAGATTTATGTTTCTGCTTTTTAGATATTCAATAGCTGATTTACCATCTTTTGTAGCTAAACCTGATTTAAAAAAAGACATAGCTTCAGAGTTTAGTTTATATATTTTGCTTAAAAGATTATTTTGAATGGTGCTTAATTTTTTTTGATATTGACTTATATCAAAATTTATGAATTTTGCAATTTTCTCAATTGCTTTGTTAAAACTAATATTATCAAATTTTTTAACAAACTCAATAACGTTACCACTTTCTTGGCAAGAAAAGCATTTGTAAATCCTTTTTTCATTACTAACTGACATTGAGGGACTAGTATCTTGGTGAAAAGGGCATACTGCTCAAAAGTTTCGACCTTTTTTCACAAGTGTTATTCTCTCTCCAACAACACTTACAATTTCTGTTTTTGCAACAATATCATCAATAACTTCTTTTGGCAACATAAAACCACCGCCTCTCTTTTAAGCTAAATTAAATTTCAAAAAATCTTTTAACTTATCTTTTGAGACTCTTTCTTGTTTCATAGAATCTCTAAATCTTACAGTTACACTGTTATCTTCTTGTGAGTCGAAATCACAAGTAATAACCAAAGGAGTTCCTATAGCATCTTGTCTTCTATACCTTTTACCAATATTTCCAGTTTCATCATAAGTAGCATCAAAATCAACAATTAGATCTTTAAATAATTTATTTGCTTCTTCTGATTGTTGTTTTTGTAATGGCATGATAGCAATTTGATAAGGAACAATATTATTAGGTAATTTCATCACTATTCTAGAATTACTTTCATCGATTTTTTCTTCTTCATATGCTTGACATAATAAAGCCAGTATTAATCTTTCAACTCCAACTGAAGGCTCAATAACACTTGGTATAATTTTTGTATTATCTATAGGATTTAAATAAGTCAAATCTTCTTTTGACAATTCTTTGTGAACTGTCAAATCAAAATTTCCTCTATGAGCAATACCCCAAAGTTCACCTCAACCAAACGGAAATTTAAATTCAATGTCGCTTGTCGCTTTTGAATAATGTGCTAACTCATCTTGTTCGTGTTCTCTAATTCTATAATTTTCTTTTTTAATTTTAATAACATTTTGCAAAAATCAATCCACTTCATTAACTCAATACTTATATCAATCATTTTCATCATTTTCATTAAAAAAGAATTCTAACTCCATTTGTTCAAACTCTCTGGTTCTAAATATAAAGTTTCCCGGTGTAATTTCATTTCTAAAAGATTTACCAATTTGTCCAACTCCAAAAGGTAATTTTTTTCTTAAAGATCTTTGAATATTTTTAAAGTTTATAAAAATACCTTGAGCAGTTTCTGGTCTTAAATAAACAGATGATGCAGAATCTTCTAGCACGCCTTGATTTGTTTTGAACATCAAAGCAAATTTTCTAATTTCAGTATAATCACATGAACCACACTTAGGGCATTTTATTTGATTTTTATAAATAAAATCTTTAATATCTTTTTCATTCATGATACCTGAATTAATACTTGAATCAAACTCTTCAATTAATTTATCCGCTCTTCATCTACTGTGACAGTTTTTGCAGTCAATTAATGGATCATTAAACCCATCAATATGACCACTGGCTTGCCAAACTTTTGGATTCAATATAATAGAACTATCTAAACCAACATTTAAAGGATTATTTCTTACAAAATGATCTCATCAAGCTTTTTTTAACTTATTTTTTAATTCAACACCCAACGGACCATAATCTCATGAATTAGCAAGCCCTCCGTATATTTCAGATCCTTGAAAAATAAAGCCTTGACTTTTAAGATGATTAATTAATTCGTCCATTTTAACCTAATTTCTATTTATATAAAAATACAAAAGTCAGGCAAAGCTGACATTTCATATTTATTGATATTCATTTAAATAATAAACTAAAACACTAATTTGTCAACACATTATAAGTGTACTCAACAAACTCTTTTTCCCTGTATATTTCTTTGGCTAGTAATTCATCTATTGATTTTGAAAAAATTCCAATTTCATCTTTCAAATATGTTAACAAAACTCTTAATAAGATGATTTCATAAGCTACATTCATTTTTTCATGAAAAATTGAATTAAAAGTATTTTTTTGTAAATTCATTAAATAATCAATAAACTCAACTGATTGTTTTTCTTCTTTTGACGGGTCAAAACAATTAGCGCAAACTAAACCATAATTACTGAAATCAAATCTTCTATATATACGGTTCTTTTGGTTACATACATAACACTTACTTAAATCTCATTCTCCACCAAGAAATTTTAATATATAAAAAATAAACCAAACAAGATTTGAAAAAGGATTTTTATTATTAGCTATGTTATTTATGCTTTTTTCAAGCATTTTATAAATTGTATAGTTCTTACCTATAAAATGCTGTTCTTGCAACATAATGGTGCTTATAATGCTTGCAAACAAGTAATTATTATATATTTTAGTTAAACCTAAATTGGATTCAAGCAATCTTCCTGTTTTCAACTTTGACAATGAATAAACACTTCTTGATTTAAATATTTCAAATTCTGAAAAGGAAAAAGAATTTAATGAATACATATTTTTAGAAGTTGGTTTATTAACACCTAAAGCTATAAAAGACATTTTCCCAAACTTATCAGAGTAAATAGTGACAATTTTGTCGAAATCTTGAAAATCAAAACTTTTTAGTACAATGCCTTTAATAACTCTTTCACTCATTATTAATATTTATCCTTATCATAACCCAATCTTTTAATTAATGATGCTGAACTTCTTCAATTTTCTTTGACTTTCACAAAAAGTTCAAGTGTGATTTCTTTGTCATATAGTTCTTGAATTTGTTTTTTTGACTTATAACGAATATCAGATATTTTTTTACCTTGATGGCCAATAATAATACCTTTTTGAGACTTGCGTTCAACAATGATTGAAGCAACAATGTTTACATGCTCTTCGTCTTCTTCAATTTCATCAACTAAAATAGCAACTGAATGAGGAACTTCTTGCCCAGTTTTAAACAAAATATTTTCTCTAATTATTTCTCTTATTGAAAATCTAGTTGGCTGATCAGTAATGGTTTCTGCATCATAAAATAAAAATCCATTTTCTGGCAAATACTTTTTGATCATTTCAATCAAAAGATCTATATTAATGTTTTTTATAGACGAAGTAATTAAAACTTCATCAAATATTTTTCCAAATTCCGCCCATTCGTTAGCTTTCAAAAACAATTTCTCTTTAGTAACTGCATCTGATTTTGAAATAACTAATATTTTAGGCACTTCTTTTTTCTCTAATTCTTTTAATATAAATAAATCATTTTTTCCAATGGTTTCATCAGCTGGAGCCATAAAGATAATAATATCAACATCCTTCATGCTTCTTAAAGCTGAGGAATTCATAAACTTATCAATTTGGTTTTTAGAAGTGTGAATTCCTGGAGTATCAACAAAAATTAATTGCGAACTTTCATCAGTTTTAATTCCTCTAATATTATTTCTTGTTGTTTGAGCTTTTGAAGTTACAATCGATATTTTTTGCCCAATAATTTCATTTAGTAAAGTTGATTTACCAACATTAGGTCTTCCAACAATTGCAATAAATCCTGACTTAATATTACCCATTTAATTCTCCTCTCTTAAGTAATCTTTTTCAATAAAAGTTATTTTATATTCAACATTATTTAAATTTAATATTTGGTCTTGAAGCTTAAACATTATTTCTTCTTGTTCTTGATTTACTTCATGATCATAACCCATTAAATGCAAAAAGCCATGAACTATTAAAAAAGCCATTTCTTCTTTATCAGTATGGTTATATTTTAAACTTTTTTTATGCGCTTCTTCAGGACAAATAAAAATATCTCCAATTTCTTGAATTCCCACTATTTCGATTTCTTGTTTTGACATTTGAATCGGAAACGAAAGAACATCAGGTATATATGTTTTGTTTCTAAACTTTTTATTAATTTCAAGAGCTTCTTTTGAATCCACAAAATTAATTGATAAATTAACTTCGTTTTTTAGCTTCAAAACTGTATAAGCTGTACTTAAAAGCTCAATTGCCAACTTTTCTCAATCTTTTGTTTTCTTATTTGTGCTATTTGAAAAATAAATATCTATCATGTTTTATACCTTTAATATATTTTAAGGTAAAATCAAAAATTTATCACTAAATAACTCATGGAATAATTTTATTACACTTTTTATTTCTTCTTTTGTAATAATTTTGAAGTTTGTATCTAAAATTATCATATCAGCTTTATTAAAAAATATTGACATTAACTGTATAAACTCTGCTTCAATGTTTGTATAGCAATTAGGTTCAACAATTTTTTCAAGTTTGATATTATACTTTTGTAGTAAAGATTTTATTTCTAGATTAGTAAATATATCTATGCTAGTTTTATTTTTATTAGTAATATTTTGAAAGATAGTGCTATAAGTCAAACATAATTCTTTGATGTAAATTATTTTACTTCTAAGACTTGAAGAATCAATCTTTTTAATATTTACATTATTGATAAAAATATCAACTGATGGTTGTTCAAAAGTTTTGTTCAATAATTTTAAATTAATATTTTGAATTTGATTTGTTTGATTTGTTATCAACATAATTTGAGTATTTTTCTTTTTTTCATAAATCATTACTTTTTGAATTTTATCTATAATTAATCCTTGTTTTTGATTAGTAAATAACTTAAGATACTTTATTTTGTAGGTTTTGTACGTTTGCCAATGTTCATTAAAATGATAAAAAGTAATTAAAAAGCTTTTATTAAACGATTTAAGTAAAAGAATTATAAAAAAAGAATTAAAATCTAGTGTCTGATCTTTTATCAAACTTCAGCATATAAAATAAATTATTAAAAAACTGCATTTCTCTAAAAAATTTATTGAAGTAGAAAATAGTTGACTTTTGTTCATTGGTTTGTAATTGTTCATCTTTTCATAAAATTCATTTTCTTTCCCTAAATTTTTTAACAGGGAAGGATTATTTAATATCAAAAGCCAATCCATAGATTGCTCTTTTTTAAAAATATGCACCTTGTTTTTATTCAAAATTATAATAACAATTATAATATTTATAATAAGTAATATAATAAGGGCTTCTTTTAAAATAAATCCTATATAAATTAAAGTAAAAACATTTGTAAATAAAGATGAAATTAATGAAGTTATTTGTAAACTTTCAAACTTACTCATTCAACTAATTTGGTTATATATTATATAAAATTCTCTTTCATTATTATTTGCGATGTAATAAGTCAATTTCTTAATATATACTTGATTATTTTTTTCATAAAATTTAAAAATAAAATACTCAGACATGTTTTTAAAAATTAAATTTAAGATAAATACCATAATAAAAAATGAATAAAAAATTAAATTTTGGTTTTCATTAGTAAAAGTAGAACTATAAAGTTTTATTATTCTAGTTTCAAAAATTATAAGAATGCTTAATATTAAACTTATAAATATATAAAGTGTAGTTTCTAAACTTAATAAATTTTTAAATGTAAATCAGTGTAGTTTATATTCTTTATTAAATGCTTTTTTGTTTGGTTTGAATAATAAAACATTATTTTGAAATATACTGATAAATTCTTCAAAAGTATATCTTTTCTTATTGTTGCAGCTTGGATCTAAAATTACAACTCTTAATTCTGTTAAGTTTTCAACAACAACAAAGTGTGAAATATTTTCTTCATTAATTACTTGTGCAATGAAAGGGGTTTTGTTTTTCAACTCTTCAAAATCCATATCAACTTCAAAAGCTTCACCTTTTATTTTAAATTCATTAGCAATATCTATAATGTTATAAAAACTTAATTGCTCGTCTTTTAAATTCGATTGTTGTTTAATAAAATCTAAATCTAATTCTGTTTTGTAATAATAATTAACAAGCATAGCAACACAAGCAACTCCACAATCTTTATAAGTCTTTTGCCTAATTAATTTCAAAAAATCACCTCAATTATTATTAAGGTGATTTTATTAAATAATGGTGAAAAAAATAAATAGATTATACAATTTTTAAAATTAATATTATTAAAAAATAACTAATTGTTGTTTAATTTTTTCACTTTCATCTTTACCAAGTAAATACTCAACAATTTTTAAAGCAAAAACTACACTAGTTCCGATACTAACACCAGTAAGTATATTATTATCAACATATACATTATTTGGTTGAACATTTTTTAAATCAATGAATTTATTAGATAAAGGGTGCTTAACTAATTTAACTTTTTCTAACACACCAGCTGCACCTAATATCTGTGGTGCACCACAAACAGCTGCTACTAGTTTATTTTGATTATTAAATGCTATTATTACTTCATGCAAATCATTGTGGTCTAATAAATCATCACAACCAGGTCCCCCAGGCAAAACTACACCATCATAATTAGCAATTTTTAAGTCTTTAAATAAGAAATTCGCATTAATTTCAATATTGTGAGATCCAGTAGTTAATAATTTATCATTTAAAGTAAATATATCAACTCGAATGTTTGCTCTTCTTAAAACATCAATTGTTATAACTGCTTCACCTTCTTCAAAATTAGAATGCAATATCAATGCAACTTTTTTATTCATATTATTCATTAGCCTCTTTCAAAATTTCTGCAGGTTCGTGTGTTCTTACTTTCAATGAAGTAAATCAAACACTAATAAGATATGTTGCTACAATAACAATAAAACTTGTATAAATTGGTCATGCAGTTAAAACAAACGGTAATTGAATTCCTATAAGATTTCTCATGACAAATATTACAAAAGAAATCATTCCTCAAGCCCCAGCAGTCCCACCAATTCATGATAATAATGATAATATAGTAGCTGGGCCAAATGAGTAATTCATAACTTTTCAATTTGAATACCCAAATGATTTCATTAATATCATAAACATTCTATATTTAGTGATATAAATGTCTGCAATTAAAATAATTAATAATGCAGACATAATAATAACACTTACAATAATTAACATTGCAATCGAAACAGCTAATTGTGTAACTTGTGCTATTAATTGTTTTTCAGTAGTTAAAAGCTTTTGTTTTTCTGGCATCATTTTTAAATTACCAGAACTAATATTACCTGTCTCATCTTGAGATAAAAGTAATATCCCATTATTTTCAGTATTAGTTGTAACAAATCCTGTTGTTAACTCTGTTGGTTCTGCAATGTTAGAAAACTTAGAGTTATTTCACATCATTTGTGTATATTTCAATGTTTCTTTACCATCTGCTCACATTTTGGAAGCATCTTGAACATAAATGTCTTTAGTTTCATCATGTGTTGAATATCTATCATATTGGTTAATAAAACTTTTCCCAGAATCTGAAACAAGTTCTTCCCCAGCTTTATGAACTATTTCATCACCTAATGTATCATTTTTCATAGCATACTTTTCAATGGTTGAGTAATTGTTGATTAAGTTTGCAAATGTTTGATCAACAACTGTAAAATTACCATTATAAGAATCTAATTTACCAACTTGTAGTAAATTAATTTTTAAATTATTATTTGTATATTCTAAATCGTATGTGTCTTCTTTTAATAATCCAGCATTGATTGCTTTAGAATATCAAACATAATCCTTGTTTGTATCAGTAAGATTTATAAGTCCTCTATTTTTTGCAGCTGTTTCTTGCATGCTAAATTCTAAAGCATATGGATTGATTAAAACATAATCATCATTATCATTTACACCATAAATTTGTTTTCATGCATTTTTAACTGAATCAGGAACTTCGCTAGACTTAATAGTGTCTTTAAAATATTCTTTTAATTCTCCATTTCCTTTATTTATATAATTAGCTCACTTATTTTCACCATTAATACCAATATCATTTTTGATCATTGATTTAGGGATAAATAAGTTGACATTTTTATATTCATAATATGGTCTTATGTATGAAATGATGTTTTGACTACCTTTTGCAAAATCATTAAATAAGTATGAGCTATCAGTTAGTTTATAATTTGAACCATCTTGGTCAAAAAAGTTTCTAAATGTAAATTTATTATTGTCTAAATCTTGCAAATTTAAATATCTAGATTTATTTTCATAATTTTTATAAGTACCAATTCTTGAACTTTTTATAACATCTCGATTGCTATTAGTTCCATAAGCTTTATTAAAATAATCAGAACTTAAAAAATCATTATCATCATATACTCATGCATCTTTTGGTAACACTTTAAAACTTCCATCACTTGTTTCAAAAGAAAGTTGTCTATCTGAACTTTTAATATTTGATAAAGTGTCACTTTTATTCTTTTTAAACATAGCAGATGACTGGTGATTTGTCATTGTTGGTATAAACAATTCATTTGAATTGGCATCATATATTTTTAAACCTTGATAATAAATATCATCTTGTGATTTTTGATCAAATACATTGACTATTTTTTCTTTTGTTGCATCATCTAAAAATACTTTATCTTCAATAGTTGAATCAATATTAAAAGCTTGTTGGTGTTTGTTTAAACCTGTTAATTCAAAATTATATTTATTGCTTGTAACATTTATTTTTGTTGCAAAAGTTTCTTTGTCTTTTACTATCCTTTTAGCATTATATCCAAAAGCATATTGTTCAATTCTTGAAGGATCTTGAATATAAGCTTGAATAAACGGAGGTGCCGCTTTAGTAATTGTTTGTACTATACTTTCTTTTCAATCGCTAGAATTTCCTTGTGAAACACCTAATATTGCAGATAAAATAAGTGGTATTGCTTTAGTTAAATTATCAGCTATTTTTTTGTATTTAATTAAAAGTTCATCATCTGTTTTTAATTTATCATCCCCATTAGACCCATCCACAGAATGAATTATTGAAGCCATAATTTGTTCAATAGTACCAACTGAAAACTGCTGACCTACAGATTGAGCAAAATTATTTCCAAATTGTTCCATCACCACACCAATTAAACTAGTTGGAACTGGTGATTTGTTTTCTAAGTTTGTAGTGTCGTTTATATTAGATTCATTTGCAGAATCAGATGATAAATATTTAAATGTATTTTGAATTTTTACGCTATTTTCACCTGAACCTAAATACATATATTTGGCTATTGGTGATGAATCATAAGTTGAATCAAAATAAAATTTTGGATCACTATAAATGTAATTGCCTCCAACTTTTTTATAATCTTTATCTAAAACCTCTGGTGCTGTAACATAAACTACACTGCCTTTTGATAATGGGGCATTAGACACTGGTTTAACATAATCATAACTGTTAGCGTAATTAACATTTTTATAATATCCATCTTTCACTGTTTGAATTGTAGCTGGAATAGATAAACCAATAGATACCATAAATGAAGATAACAGTACTATTACAGTCATAAGCACAATATTTCTTTTATTTGTTGAAGCTAAGTTAACACTAAATCTAATTGAAAATTTAGATTTTTTTAACATTGTATTATTGATTTTATCTAGAGTTCAAGACCTATTTCTTTTTTCTTCAACGTGTTTTATTATTTCTTGTATTGGTTTGTTTGTTAATTTATAAGCAGTATAAAAAGAAACTAAAATACTTAATAAACCTAAAAATATATAAGCTATTATTAATGGGGTAATTGAAAATTGGATTTGATGCAACTCAATACTAAAGTATGGAATAAACAATCGAATGTAAATTGACTGTGTCACTAAACCCACAACCCAACTTATAGGGATGATAAATATAGTAACAAACAATGCTTGAGCAATGTATGAAGAAGCAATTGAATAAGAATTAAAACCTAAAGCTTTTAAAATACCAATTTGTTTAGAATTCTCTTTAATTGTTTTTTTTGTTGATATAACTAAACCAATAATGGCAACCAACATAAGCACAAGCGATAAAAACATGGTAGAAACAGTATAAGTTAAAACAACCAAAGGTTGCAAAGTTCAAGACATAGCATAACCAGATTCATCAAATGAAGTAGTGTTAGGGGATGAGGTATATAACTTATTAAAAGTCGCAACATCTGATTTATTGTTTGATCAAATTAAATTTCTAATATTAACTTTTTCTAAATTCACAGCTTTATTTGAATCATTAGTTCTTCTCATAGTTTCAAATGTGGAAGCAGTGGCATAAATTAATGCTGATTTTTTATATTGAGGAACAGGCAAGTCTTCATCAGCAATTGGATAATAAGATAGAGTATCTGTAGCAAAGCCAGAAATATTAAATACCCCAGTACCGATATTAATATTATCATTTAACTTCAACTTGTGGGCTCTAGCGAATTGTTCTGATACTAAAACTTCACCCATTATAACCGGCACTCTACCACCATCATAACTATTTAAAATTTTTGTTTTAGTTTTAGTTTGCTCATCTAAAATTATTCCTCTATATTGAATTTGAGAAATGTTGTCAAAAAAGTTAAACTCTCTTCTAACTTCAACTTCAAGATTTGCAAAAAAAGAAGCAATTTTCAAATTATAATTATAAGCACTTGCAAGCACTTGAGCAATTGGTTGGTCATCATCTGAAGAAAAAGACCTATTATTTAAAATTCATGAATATTGAGAATTTGCAGAAGAAGAATCATAAGGGTTGAAGAAAATTCTTTTAAATGTTTCTTGTTTTAAATCTCATGTTTCAAATCCTGATATTTTAGCTGACCAATCTTCTTTTGAACCACTGGGTTCTAATCTAAAAGCGGAATCTTCTACCAGTGTGTTAGAATATTTAATTGCACCATTTTCAGTAAATTTAAATATTGGGTTACTTATACCTCTTAATCCTTGTTCTAGTAATTTATCTTTAATTTTTTGTTCAGAAACGTCATCAATTATAATTAAGTTTGGTTTTTCTGTATATATGTCAGTTGAATACTGGTTTGTGTCATTTACTATTCAATTCTTTGCTCTATCAGTTTGATTAGAGTCTGATATTTGGTTACCTGTTACAAAGGTATATAAATCTGAATTAGTTAATGATGGATTATCTTTAATTAATCATTCATCAAAATATGCAAAATAAGCCATTATGCTTTCTGAAACTGTTGTAGCATAAACATAAAAATTAATATTTTGTAATTGGTCAAAATTTATTTTATTTTGGCTTTTTCATTCTATTATTAATTTTTGATCTTTTTTTAAATTTTCAACATCATTTTTTAAAAATTTTGCAACTGGAGAATTTATTTTTTGATTTATAACTTCATTATAAAGATTATTTACTAAAATGTTTCTACTATTTATTCTAAAAGATACATCATTTATAAGTTTTGAGTTATTTGCATCTAATTTAGTAAATAAACTCTTCATTTCATCAGCTTTGAAAGAATTAGTAATAAAATTTGAGCCATAATAAGCTTCATTAAACGCTATATTAATTTCAAACTTTTCATGATCAATAATGCTTTTATTTTTATTAATATCAATCGAAGTAAAAACTGGTTTTTGAGAAATTCTTTGATTAGATGTAAATCCGCTTCCATATGTAAAATCTTCTTGATAATAATCAAATTTATCTACAGATCTAACAACATCATTATATGTTTTGTTTAATCTATCCCTAAGGTTGATAGAAGATGTCAAAATAAATACTGATAAAAAAGCCAAAATTATAATAATTAAAAATTGAATTTTAAATCTGAATATACCTTTTTTACCTTGTTTTAAAAGCAGATAATTTTTTGACTTTTTCATATTACACCCTTTCTAATTATTTAATTTCTTGTTATATTGAAAACCTTATAATTCTTATCACCATATAAAGCATTGCTTTTAGATTTTTCTCTAAATAAAGTTACTGTATAAGATTCATTTATTTTATATTTACTTATCTTGTAATCTAACTGATAATTAATATAAGAATCACTGTAAATGTTTTCATAGTTTGTTTGATTAATAAATTTTGTATATCAATTTTTTTGGTTAAAAAAGTCACCAAAATTATCATTAGTATATTCTGCTTCTGAAACATTTATAAATCACGAAGAAAGATCAACTAATCCAGTGATTAATTTAACAGTATTTTCAGCTTTTGAAGGATCTTCTGATTGGTTTCCTTCCAAATTATGACCATATGCTTTACTTATTGTTTCAAAAATACTGTTTTTTATAAATTGATTCCCATCAAGTGTTAAACCTAAAGCAACAAGTAGTGCTTTTTTAGGTTCTTTGACAACTATATTCCCAATCGTGATTTCATTATTTTCAAGTGCAGCAATCAAAGATTTGATCATCACTTCGATGTTTGAAACAGTTTCTTTTGTTCCTTTGTATTCAACTTCTTGGTTTTCAAATAATGATAATAAAATATGTCTAAATGAACCATAATCAAAATAATATGATTCTAGTGAGCTGCCATCATTTGGTTTAAAATATTTATCCAGTTGTTCTACTATATTCAATAAACTCATATTTCTTAATCCATATAAAAATTGGAAATTCTTGTTGAAATCTAATCCCAATAATTCAAAAACTTCATTCATTTTTAAGCTTAATAAAGTTTTTAAGTCTGGTGCTATTTCAATAATTAAATTGGAAATAGTGTTTGGTTTAAAAACATTAATTAACTGGAATAAACTTTTAAACAATTCCCCATTGTAAATCGCTACAAATAAATCATTAGGAACTCCACTAATTGAAGAAATAGAAGATAATCCATCTAAATTAATTTTATTATCATTTGGCAATTTGGAGTTTTTAAACATAGCTAATAAATATAAAATATCACCAATTATAATCGGTTTTTTGCCTTCTTCTGTCAAAGATTTAAACAATGTTTCATTTAATATAAATTCAATTAAGTCATAAATGTTATTATACTTTTTCTTTTTTATTAATTGGATTATCATAGTTATAGATTGTTTAAGTGAATTAAAAATGTTTGCGGGTAATGAATTAGGTGTTTTAACTCATTCTAAAACATCTAGAATTAATTTTGCTCAGTCCACGTTTTTAGGTAATGAACTAATGGTTGTTTTAACTGTTTCTAAAACATCTTTGATTAATTTTGTTCAATCAATGTTTGAAGTTGATGAATCTGATGAATCAAGGTTTGTAACCAATTTAAAAATATCTTGAATTAATTTTTTTCAATCAAATGATTTTTTTGATGAATCTGTATCTTCATTTTCAATTGCTTGTGTATTTTCATTCAAGTCATCTTTTGTATCTTCTGATTTAGCATTTCTTTCTTTCAACATTTTGAATAAAGGACTCATTATAATGTTTGAATTCATTATAATGTTTGAACCCAAATTATTTGTTTCTGCACTTTTTGGAATACCAAATAAAATATTAACCAAACCTCTAGCACCTTTAAATCCATAACTTGGTTTTAAAAATTTTCTAACTAAAGTTAAAATCTTTGAAATATTGATTTCATCAAAAGATTTGATAACATCTTGGTCAATTTTTTTATTTAACACTTTAGCTAAATCATCAGAAGTTACATTATCAGTGTCGAATTGTTGCAAATATCAAACTATACTTAAAAAATAATTTAACAAAGGACCAAATTTTTCAATAATTTCAATAATTTTACCTGGGCTTTTATTTTCACTACTTTTATCATCACTTGACGCTTTTTTAGGAATCAATGTTGATCAAAAATTTTGACCCACATGCATCATAACATCATTAACTGTTGTCTCTGAATTTCACTCTTCGCTTTCAAATGGATTATTTAGGTATTTTTTTAAAGTTTCTATTGTTGGAAGCTGGTCTTTAAATAAAGATCATATAACTGTTAAAACATCTGGTGTTAATGAATAATTTCCTAATAAATCAAAAATTAGATTCGAGTTTTGATACAAAAGTTGAGCTTGTCCAACATTAAAGTCTGAACCAAACAAAATACCAAGTAATGAAGATATTAAAGATAAAGTACTCGCAGTTGAACTATTACCTTTTTTTTCACCATCAGTCAGTTTAATACCTGTTAAGTTTAAAACTTTAGCTTCTTTTTTTCAAGCAACATTATAATTTTTATTTAGTTGTTGTTCCATTGTTATGGTTTGATCTCATGATTTATCAGAATTTAGCTTTTTAACTCAATCTGATGATGGTAAAAAATCAACCATTTTTTGGGAAGACATTTTGTTGATTGTGTATTCGTAATTAATATTCGCATTTGTTGAAGATTTTTCAATACCTTTAACTTCAACTGATTTAATGGTATTGTTTTCAATAGTCGTGGGGTTTGATAGAATTTGAGCTTCTGCTGAAATATTTGTTGTAGTAATCAACTTTTGAATACTTGCTTGAAATTCGCTTCTATATTTTGAAGTAAATGTGAAAGCAGTTATAGAAACAGAAGCTGAAGATAAACCAAATATCGATAAACTTATTAGTAATTTTTTCATAAAGCACCTTTTATAAACTAATATTATTTTACCATATTTTAAGTTTGATTTTAAAAAATAAACACTTTTACAAAAGTTGAAAAATAGAGTTTTAATAATTAATAAAACAATTATTTATTTAATTTTATTAAAGGTGAAAAAAATAATATCTTAAATGGTGTTTTTATACTCTTTGCGCCAAATTTTTTAACATTTTTACTTACTATCTTTAATTTTATGCATTAAAATAGAAGCTGCAATTGCGACATTTAGTGATTCAACTTCATTAGACATAGTTATTACAACATTAATATCAACTAGTGGTTTTAGTACTTCGCTAATACCTTGACCTTCATTACCAACAAGTAGTGCTATTTTACTTTCTGGTAAAATTTTTAATTCTTTAATTGCTAGTGATTTTTCATTTAAAACAGTACCTATTATTATATAATTTTCTTTTTTTAATTCAAAAATTTTATATTTTAAATCAACATTTTTAATATGCGATTTAAAAATTGTGCCTTGTGTTGATCTTATGACTTTTTCATTAAAAAAACTAACAGAATTTTTTGATGCTATTACATTAGTAAAATCAAAACTGATGGCACTTCTCAGCATAGTTCCCATATTACCTGGGTCTTGAATATTGTCTAGTAACAAAACGTTTTTATTGGGATTAAAGGGTTTTGTTTCAATTTTACAAGTTGCAAAAATACCTTGATTATTTTTTGTAAGTGACAACTTATTAGCGATTTGTTCATTTATAACAAAAACTTTTTCATCAATATGATTGATGTGATGCAAATTTTCAATTAAAGTAAATATTTCAGAAACTAAATTATTTTTTAAAGCTTCATTAACTAAATTTATTCCTTCAATAAAAAACATGTTTTCTGTTTCAATTAATTTTTTATCATCTCTTAATTTAATTAGCTTTTTTATTTTAGGATTAGTTAATGATTGAATGATATTCATTAATAATTTTCAACCTGTCTTTGTTGGTTTTTTGCATGTTTCTTTTTATAAGTGTTAATTAAATCATTTTCAGAATACTTTTGTACATGTGCTATTTGTAAAAAAGAATTAAATATTAACGAAAAAGTTTTTATGCTTTGCTCATTAACTAACAGTGTTAAGTTTTGAATTAAATCAAAATAACAATCAATATTATTTTTATAACCAAGATCCTTGAACTCAAAAGTAGTAAAATCATATTTAATTTGATTTCCTAAACTAACAATAAAATGAAGTCCATCTATGTATTCTTCTAATTGAACTTCTCTTGGTGCAGCAGCTCCTTGTTTTCAATATTTAAAACTCTTTTCTTCGTTAGCATATTCACCTAGTTCAACTCAAAAAGCAATAATTTTCTTTTTGAACATATCGTTATCTATACTTAAACTGTGTTTCTCAATTATTTTGCTATCTAAGTATTCTTGTTGTTCGCTTAATCACTTAAGAGTTTCTTGTTTAATCATAAATGTTTTCCTTAATTTATTTTGCTATATAAGTAATTTTATCACAACCTTACTTACTAAGTAAATAGTCAATTTAAAAATAAAAAATCAGATTAACTGATTTTTGTTGTCAATAATATTTTATTTTTATAAATCAACAATACAATTACCAAGTTACTAGAATCTAAAAAAGGACTTTAATAACTTCATTATAAGATAATTTAATTGTATGAATTTTTTCACATGAATTCTTTATAACTAATTATTTAATTCCTGGTTTACCAAGCAATTTAAACATATTGTGTTTATAAACTTCAACACCTGGTTGATCAAAAGGATTAATTCCCATCATGTATCCGCTCATTGCTACTGCTAATTCAAAGAAGTAAACCAAGTAACCAAATTGTTCATCATCCATTTTTTCAAATTCTAATATGATATTTGGCATTTTACCTGCATTAACGTGTGCATCAATAACACCTTCAATAGCAACTGAATTTATTTCATGAAATGATTTGCCAGCTAAAAAGTTTAAACCATCATAATTATCTTGATCTAACTCAACACTTAAATTACCAACAGGATTTTGAATTTTAATAATTGTTTCGAAAATAACTTTTCTAGGTCCTTCTTGTACTCATTGTCCCATTGAATGTAAATCAGTTGAAAAAACCATGGAAGTCGGAAATAGACCTTTACCCTCTTTTCCTTCAGATTCCCCAAATAATTGTTTTCATCATTCATTAATATATTGCATTTGTAATTCATAGGTTACTAAAGCTTCTGCTTTATAACCCTGTTTGTATAGTGCGTTACGCGCTGCTGCGTATTTATAAGCTTGATTAGTTAAATCATTTTGAACTAAATTGTTTTTAGCTTTAATAGCACCTTTAAAAATATTATCAGTATTAATGCCAGCAACTAATAAAGGAAAAATCCCAACTGGTGTAAGAACTGAAAAACGACCCCCAATATCATCTGGAATAGTAAATGTTAAATATCCTTTTTTATTAGCAAGTGTTTTTAAAGCACCTCTTGATCCATCAGTTACTGCCACAATCAGTTCTTTTGCTTTTTCAATACCCGATTGTTCGATCAATTGTTTTTCTAAAGTTCTAAAAGCAATGCCTGGTTCTGTTGTTGTACCTGATTTTGAAATAACACAAATTCCAAATTTTTTATTTTTTAGATATTCACTTAATTGAGCAATATAAGTTGAACTCATTGTGTGCCCAGAATAAATTATTTTAATTTTATCTGAATGATTAAGCCCTCTAATCATTTCATCAGCTGCTCTAATCCCTAAATAAGAACCACCAATACCAATAGTTACTAAAATATCTATTTTACTTCTTAATGAATTGGCCACTTTTTTCATTTCATCATATTCATTTTTATTAAATGCTTCTGGTCATTCTATTCAACCTAAAAAATCATTACCCGCTCCACTTTTAGTCTTGATTATTTCATGTATTTGCTTAACCTTATTATTATCTAATTCAACTGTTTTTAAACTTGAATGATCTAAATTGACTTTAATCATATATCTCCTTTTATTAATTATTAAGATTCCAATATTATTATACTCTTTGTAGTAAATTAATAATTTAAATTACATAAAAAAGAAACACTTTTAATGTTTATTTACAAGTTTTTAATCTTCAAATTTTTAATGTTTGGCAGTGATTATAATGCTTGTAAATGGTCAATAACTTTTGGATTTTAAAATTAACTTAAAAGTTAATAAATTTTGACTATCAACAGTTTTTCATATTTTATTATTGAATCATATTTGGGTTTTAAAACCTTTAGTAACTTATAGTTAAATGATATATTAAATGATTAATTTATTATAGTTTCGTCATTAAAAACAGCATAAGTTATATCAAAATTTGAGTCTTCATCATCGTTTGATTCTAATGGGACATAAATTTGTTTTTCAGTAATTATTGAATTTAATGCAACATCATGTGGCTCAACATCAATAATTTGATTAGAAAGTTGCGATGATTGGCATATTCCAACCTTAAAACCTTTATATTGATTTTCGTTGAATCAACGATCATAATAACCTTTTCCAGAACCAACTCTGTTTAAGTGCTTATCAAAAGCTACTAATGGAGCAAAAATGGTTGATATTTCTTTAATGTTTTCTAATAATTCACATTCAATTTTAGGTTCAAAGATATTGAATAATTCGTTTTTAACAATATCTGATTCAATGTTTTTAATTTTTCTAAACTCGATTTTTTCTCCATTAACCCTTGGTAAATAAACTTCTATACCTTTTTTAAGAGCATCAACAATTATATGATGTGTAAACGGTTCATCAATTTTACTTATAAATATAGCAAAAGCTTTTAAATTATATCTTTGAATATAATGATTGATTTTTCTTTCAATAATTTTTGAAGAATTTGTTTGATAATCTTTTGACAAAAAAAATCTAGTTTTTAGAAATGATTCTCTGATTTTAGCTTTGTTATTCATTATTAACCTCACCATTGTATTTTATAAATAAATGATATATTATTATTGAAGGTTTTTGATAACTTTTATAGCAAGTTCAGCACAAATAATACGGTTTTTTTGATTATGAATATTTTTAAAAACAATTAAATCTCCTATTAAATCAATACTATTACAATCACCAGTATTTAAAAAAAGTTGATATTCTTCAATAATAGCATTAACTTCTTTTAAGGTTTTATTTAAGATTAAGTTTAAAAAAATGTCAGCCGAAGCTGTTGCTACAGCGCACGCTGTACCATCAAATGAAACCTGCTTTATTGATTGATTTTTTAATAAAATTTCTACAACTAATTCATCTGCACAAGTATTTGATTTTGCTTCCATAATTATAGAATTGGGATTATTTTTTAAAGGTTTATAAAGTGGTTTTGTAAAATGTTTCACTATTATTTGACGCAATAAAGCGTCATCATCTATATTAATCATATTTCTCCTTTTTATATAATTGTTGACAAAAAATCTTCAGAATTACTTAATGCTTCAATTAGTATGTCAACTTCTTCAAAAGTATTATAAATTGCAAAGCTAATCCTTACAGCTATTTCGACTCCAATTACACCATTAATTCTTCTAGCACAATTAGCACCACCACGAGCTAAAATATTGTATTTTTTATCTAAAAAAGTTGTTATATCTTGAGGATTTACACCTTTAACATTAAATAAAATTATTGGTGAATTATTGTTTAAATTATAAAAATCAATTTTGCAATTTAATTTTTTTTCATTAACTTTTTGAACAAAATATTTTTTCAAACTAGTTTCATGACTTATGATGTTTTTGAGTTTTATTTTATTAATAAAGTTTATTGCTTGTTCAAACCCGTAAATTGCCTGAATATTTGGTGTTCCACCCTCAAGCTTATCTGGTAAAGATTTTAATTTATAATTAAAATCTGAATCGATTTTTAAATTCATTCCACCACCAAATAAAAAAGGTTTTAACTTATCTAATAAATCATATTTCCCCCATAAAACACCAAGGCCAAATGAACTATAAATTTTATGTGTAGAAAATGAAATAAAATCAACACCTAAATTTTGAACGTCAATTACTTCATGAGCTATTGATTGAGCACAATCAACATGAATAATGATCCCAGAATTAATATTTTTAACTACCTTCACTATCGCGGCAATATCATTTTTAGTTCCTAAAGTGTTTGTAACATGTGATATTGTAATAATTTTTGTATTTTTGTTTATTTGGTTTTTTAAGTCGTTAATATCTATTGTAAAATCATCAGCTAAAGTTATTTTTTTAATTTTTGCACCAGTATTTTTAACTAAATTAATTCAGGGCATCATGTTAGATGAATGTTCTAATTCTGTTAATAAAATTTCATCATCTTTTTTAATAAATTCTGCAATACCATTTGCCAAAGTGTTAATAGATTGAGTGGTGCCACTAGTAAAAATAACTTCTTCTGTCTTGCATGCATTGATCATATTTCTCACTAAACTTCTAACATAATTTAATTTTTCAAGTGCTTCAAAACCTTTCTCATAATCTGTTACGTGTGGATTAGCACCATTTGTTGTTAAAAAATTCCTTTCTGCTTCAATGACTTTTGATAATTTTAAAGATGAAGCTGCACTGTCAAAATAGACTTTTTCTGGATTATTTTTAAAAAATGGAAACAAATTTTTAATATTTTTATTCATAATGTTCTTTCTTATTTTTTTAACTTTTAGGTCAAATATATTTTATATTCTATCACTTTTAATATATAATTATTTTAAATTGTGAATTGCTTGTGTTATATAATTGATACATAAACAAAGATTTTACTTTTTAAAATTCAGGAGGAATAAGAATGAAAAAATTATTAGCTTTAGTTGGAGCTTTAACCATTTCAGCAAGTACAGCAACAGTTGTTATTGCATGTGATAATGACAAGGATGACACCAAATATGGCGAGGTGTTTATAAATGGCGATGGTAGTTTAAGAATTAATGCTGAAAAATTGAATGAATGGTATATTTCAGTTTATGGACCACTAGGTAAAAATCCAAATAAATATATAACACAGTTTTATAACTTTTTTGCAGTGAGCATATTTATGGAAGCTGCAAGTGATGAAAAAGGTGGAGTTTTAAAAAACTTAGATAAAAATACTTTAGCTGAAATTAAAAAAGCTTGAGGAAATGATTCAACTGTTGGTTCAATTCAATATCAAGCTAAATCTGCTATGGAAGCTAAAAGAAAAACTTATTTAGATAATAAAAAAGAAAAAACTAAGGGTTGATTAAAATATTTAAGAGATCAATTCCCAACAGTTGATGACAATCAAACAGCTTTAGAAAACGCTTTTATATCTAATGACATTTTAAATAACACTGATTATAGCGCTTATAAAACTTTGACTAAAATATTAGCTTTTGCTGGAATGAATACTTCAACTAAATGATCTAAAGGTAATGTCAATAGAAATTTATTAACTTCAAGTTCAACAATTCATAATAATCTTTTACTTGATTTTAAATCTCAATTTGCAGACAAAACAATTTCTGAACTTGAAAATTTAAGTTTAACTGGCTTATCTTCAACACAACAGTTAAGTATTATTAATTTAGTTAACTCTATTGGTGGGAAAAATGCTATTAAATCTTCAACTAGCGAACAATCTCCCTCTTTCAAAGTTGAATACATTGACAATGTAGCGGAAATAAAAAACTTTACAAATTTATTTAATTCTATTTCTAACAGTTATGCTAAAAAACAAATATCAAATAAAGATATTGCAATTGGTAGTTTGTCTGATTTTATGTCAACTTCTGACTTAGAAGCACTTTTAACTAATGACCTTCCTTTTGGTGATTTTTTAAACTGAAAAGGTGTAAAACCAACAAAATTAACCGAAGTAGTCAATTACATTCCTGAATATACTATTGAAAATGAAAAAGTTGAGTTAAAAGCAACTGAATCTACAAATGATGGAAGAGTGGGGTTATTAAACGAAAGTCAAAGATACTTGTCAAATAAATACTTCACAGATAAAAAACCCGTTGCAGTTAGTGAAATAGTTTTAAAATTTAATAACACTTCTGTAGACATTAAAAAAGAAATTAGTTCTAACTTATTTATTAATCCTGAAAGTGATACAAATACTTTGCTTAACTATTTTAAGGGTTTTGGCAAATTTTATGTTGATATTGTTAAAAATGACAAAATAGAAGAACAAACAGGTTTAAGTTTATTTGATTCATTTTATAGGGGTGCTAATAGTGGAACTTTATTAATTAATAGTAGCAACGAGTGAGCAAGTTCATATTTAACTTCAAAAAAAGATGCAGGTATTCTGACTGTTGATAATGAAAGTTATTCAAATGTTGCCAAATATGCTATTTATGACTTTTTAAATGGTGGAAAAGGAACAAAAGCTATTGATGGTGGATTTGATCATGCATCAACAAATATACCAGAATCAGCTTTAAAAGATAAAGCTGTTGCATTTGCTGATCCTAACTTTAAAAAACTTACAGGATTAGTTGAAGCGACAAGAAGATTTGCTGATGTTGATCAAGAAGCTTCAAATAGTGGATCAAATATATATTCTGTTGTTAATTCAAATTTAGGAATTATTGCTTATATAGAAAGTGATGGTTTGCATTTTGCTAAAATAGATGGTTATAGTTTAATGAAGCCTGAAAATAATGTAACTGAAAATCAGGAATCTGTTTCAACAACTGATGATCTAGATAAAAAAGAATCAATTGCTTATGATGCTATTTTCAGCACTTCAAATGCTTATTCCACTTACATATTAAACAGAGATTTAGTAACTGAGTCTTCAAGTAAAACAAATGAGGGTGATCCTACAAGAGCATGAGATATTAAAAATCAAGAAGTGATCGATAAAATTAAAAATATGAATGGTGTAAATGACTACAAAAATGTTATTAACTATAATATTAAAAACAGGTATGAAAGATTTTTAGTTAATAGTTCTATTGCTAAAAATAAAAACACAACTGGGTCTTTATATGATTTTGATTACTTGACAGATTTAACTTCTGCATTATCTAATACTGATGGTGATTTTAAAGAATTAGGGCAATGAATGTGACTTTATTTAAAAGATGTCTTAAATAAAGATGATGAAGGTTTATTTGAAACATTCTTTGAAACTGAAAAAGAAGTTGATAAAAAAGGATGAAAAGCAATTATTGAACAAATTGCTAACATTGACAAAGTATCTGATGCGAAAATTTCAAGTAGTTTTGATAAAAAAAATAAATCTTGAGTAGAAGATGTGAAAAATAATTTTGATGTTCAAAATAACATAATTCTTACAGATCAAGCTAAGAAGTTCATTCCTAACCAAACTTTAAAAGCTGATTATGAAACAACAATTCAAGGTAACACAATTTGATCAAAAACAAAAAAAGTTCAAGTTGCTATGTCAAGCATTCAATTTGTTTTTAATTACGATAATGTTTCTTTAAAAATGAAAGGGGATGAATAGTATGAAAAAATTACTACTAATTTTAGGTGCTGCTGGTTTAACAGCTTCTACATCCGCTATTGTTGTATCTTGTAAAACCTCTGTCATTAGATGAGATAAAATAAAATTTAGTGATGAAAATATTTACAAGAATTTAATTATTAAACTTAAGCAAGGTGGGATTATTACCAAAAGTCAAGCTGATGAATTCTTTGCAATCAGTGATTCTGAAAGAACCACTGATATTGTTAAATTAATAAACAAATCAATTACTGATTATGAGTACGAAGCAAATTACAACAAACAAAATGATATTTTTAAAATAAAACAAGATGAAACCACTTCATCAGATAATATTTTAGATAATTTATCATCAACAATTATTTACAATACTTATACAAGCAAACTTATAAAAAATTCAAATGGATATGATGAAGAATTTGCAAAAAATAGAAGTTTAAACCCAAATAAAATAGTAAAAAATGACGAAGACTATAAATATGCAATTTATTATAAAGAAAGTTCTGAGGAAAACAGTGGCAATGAATGGTTAAGATGACAATTCCAAGGTGAGTTTGGACAAAATGAATCACATCAAACACCAAGTTTAACTTTATTAACTAACAACGATAATGAAACTAACAAAAATTTTATAATAGTCGGTTCTAAAAAAATACAAGGTGTTGAAACGACAAGTCTTGATCAATTGCCTAAAGTCGCATTAGGTGAAGAAATTCCTGAAAACACTGATACTTTTAAAATTGATGCTGAATTTAGTGGTTTTGATATTTTAAAATATCGTTTCCAAAACTACATTACTAGTGAAATTAAAACTACTCTTTACGATCAATTAATTGGGATGGCTTATTTAAATGAAAGTATTATTTCAACAAATTGAACCAATTTAAATTATGTTAATACCAATGCTAGATTAAATACTTCTAACAAATTAGTTAATTCATTTCAAAATAGATTAAATGAAAGTCAAGAATCAAACATTAAAATGATTTGATCAATTCAACACAAAGATACTGATGAAAATATTGCAAAATGAATAGCTAGAATTAAACAAGAAATTGGTGATACAACTGAAAACGGTAACATTAGATTACAAAATTATTCATTACCTGATCTTAAAGAATTAATTGAAAAAGGTCCAGAAGGTACAGAAAATGTAAGTGATTGAAATATTGTTGAGGAAGGATATGATAATTTTTTTGGTATAAAAGGTTATAATGGAATAGTCAGAAATACCGAATCTTCTGTAGAAGCAATTACATCTCAAGAACTAAAAATATCTAGTGATGCTCAAACAGCTGCTAAGTCAATTACCTCTCCAACAATATTAATTAATAATGGTGCGGGATTTAAAGTTGGGGAAGCAGGAGCAAAAGAAATAGTTTTGGTTTTACCTTTATATTTAAATGATATATATAGTGGTCATGGTATAAATATAACTTCAGAAACTTCAACAGAAAGTGATAGTTCTAATTTTAATGAGATTGTTTTACCATTAAATACTTGATTAAGCCTTTCAGATAAAGTGATTAATAATTCACTAATAACAAAAGTTGAAAATGTTGGCGGAACTGAAATCGTTCAAGATAATTCAAATAATTATTATGTTAAATTAGCTGGTGAAGAAGCTGGTAAAATTAAAGTTAATAACATTGAAGTTCAAGTTACACCAACCAGTGATATATCAACTCTTGGTGTTAATGATACAATAGACAAAAAAGCTAGTGTATTTACAAATAAATTTAGTTCTGATGATCAAAGTAAATTTAATGAAGGGGATAAAATTATTTATCAAGTTAACTTATCAAGAACAATTGATCCATTAGCTAACTATAGATTAATGAGAGATTGAGAATTAAATGCAAATCAAAGCACTTATGTTAGAGGATTGTCTGCTTCTTCAAAACAATCTTTACTAGATCAAGTTTCAAATGGTTTGATTTCTAAAGATTCAGAATACGTTGAAGAAGCTAAAACAGTTTTATATACTAAATACATAAGTGATGGGGATAAAGTGCTTTATCAAGGCCTATATGATCAAATTTCTAAATATATTAAAGATGATGAAGATGAGACTAGCGATTAATGAATAACGAGTGCTTATTTTGTAAAATCTTAAATAAAGAAATTCCATCATATCATATTTATGAAAATGAATATGTTTATGCATTCTTAGACGCATTCCCAAATGCAGATGGTCATACATTAGTAATTCCAAAAAAACACTTTAAAGATTTTAGTAGTACTGATGATTTATATATAATAGAAGTCGCTAAGGCTAAAAAGATAGTAGCAAAGATTTTAATGGATAAAATTAAAGACATTAAAGGATTTAATTTCGTTTCTAATCAAGAAGCAATAGCTTCACAAGTAATCTTTCATTATCATGAGCATGTAGTTCCTAAGTATATTAAAGAAGAAGGATATTTACATAATAAAAATGTAATTTTAAAACACAAAGTGCATGATTTACATAAAATATTAAAAGACTCTTAGTAGAGTCTTTTTTTTGACCAAAAGGCCTTGACAAAAAAAAAAAAAAAAGAATAAGATTTATGAATGAAGGTTAATTTGCTAACAATTTTAAATATCATATATAAACAAATTAAAAGGAGCAAATAAGGTGAAAAACTATGATCCCAAAAGAAAAATCATAATAACTTTTGTTTTTTTATTAATTTTAATTTTTTATACATTTTTGGTATTTTCAAAAATTAGCTCTACTGATTCGCATAAGTATGCAGTTGATTATGAAAAAATAGAGAAAAAAATAGATGATTATTCAAAGCAAAAAGAATCTTTTAAAAACTTAGATGAGTTTGAAGAGGGAATTAATCTTTTAAATTTTGATGGGGTTAGTTTAAGTGCATTTGACACAAGTGACAACAACTCAGAATCAAATGAAGAAATCTACTTCAAAAATTTAAATGTCAAAGTTATTTTCAGGTTAAACAAAAATTATTATTGAAAACAAAGCACTTTAGGCACAACTGAACAGAGCCACATTTATCAAATAACTATTGATAAAAGAATTATAGTTGAAAAAACAGAAATAGAAAAAGAATTAAATGAAATCATTTCAGATATAGATTATGAACAGGCCTTATCTTCAGCTTGAATAAAAAATCAAATTAAAACAAGTGAGAAAAGCAATCTAAATGTCTGATATATATTAAATGTTTCAATAATTGATAAAGATGATAAAGAAAACCAAAATCTAAATCAAGAAAATTTTGAAATAAAAATCACTATTGGATTAAGGAAAAGTTACAAATGATTAGAAACAGGAAATCAAGAAAATTTAACTTTTGAATTTACAAATAATATTTACATTTTAAAAAATAAAATTGATTTATTTGATGAGATAGTTGATATTAAAAAATTCTTTAAGAGTAAGACCATAAAAAGTTATGAAGATCTTGAGAATATAACAAAAGAGAAAAATAATGAAAAAACAAATTACAAAATTGATCTACTAAGTAAAAATGAAACCATAAATAAAGAATATATAGTTGAATTACAACTTTCATTAAATGATGGATTTGAATGAAAAATAGGTGATGAATTAAGTAAAGCTGAAATAACTTTGAACTTTACTATCAATAATTTGGAAGAAGGAGAAAAATAATGAAAAAACTATTAAGTATATTTGGAGCAACTTCTTTGGTTGCCACATCAGGGACATTTGTGTTACGAAACAATAACAATATTAATTTAAATTATGAAAATAAAGAAGATGTATCAGGAAAAACGTTGGAAAAAAACACTATTTCTATTATGAGCGTTAGTAGCAAAATTCACGAATTAGCAAAAAGCAAAACTTTCAAATCTATTGAAGATGCAGAAAATGAAATAATAAACAATAAATTAGAAGGTACTCAAATTAAAACTAAAGACAGCGATAGTGTAATTTCAGACAGTGATGGAAATGATATTATCAACGACTATGTAAGCATCTCATTTGAAGCTTCATTATTAGATGACTACCAATGAGACAATGATTGGACAGAAGGTGTAGTTGAAATTACAACTGCTGTAAAGATAGATAATCGAGAAGTTAAAGAACCTTTAGAGGTATCAAAGATTTTTGATTCTTTATATACTGAAGTTCCAGCTACTGATGATAAAGTAGCTCACAAAAGATATTTTTATGATTTGCACAAAGCAATAGTTGAAATTTTAAACACTAATTTTCAAGATGGAGAAATTATTAATGTTAAGCTAAAAGATCCCCTTAAGGATTCAACTTTTATTAATGAAGAAGTTTCATTTGTTGTTGAAGTAATGTTAAAGAAAAAGTGAAAATGAAATAATAATTTACCTTCAAGTATTAATACTTTTGAATTTAAGTTAAAAGTTGATCAAAGAACAGAAGTTCAATTTGAAAACATTAAAGAAGATATTCTTTCTAAAATATCAAATAGTAAAAAGTATTATTCTGAAAGTGAAGCTATAGATGCAATTAATAACTACAAAAATACTTCAGAAATTGAGCAAATTAAAAATGGTGATATAGAATTAGAGATCCAAGAGAAAAGTTATTCTCAAGATTATCCACTTTCTACAAAAGAGTTTGAGATAGTTGTTAAATTAAACAGTGAAAAAATTAAATGAAGCGATGAAACAATATCTGATAAAAAAATAGATCTTTCTACTACAATAGACACAAGACAAGTGGTTAAAAAACAAGAAGTTGAAAAAATATTACAAAATATTGTCAACGATCAAAATCAATTTAATACAGAAGGTGATTTAATTAATGTATTAAATAATACAACAATTGGTGATGGTGTTAACATTGGAAAAATTGAAATAAACATCATTAATAATGAAGCAAATGTTGACATACAAATATTAATGGATTCAAAACACAGATGAGATGATGAAGATGACAATAATAAAGATTGAACATTAAATTTAAAAACTAAAATTGAAGATACTAGAATTGATTTAAGTAGTGTAAAACAAAAAATAAACGAAGAATTAAATTCACAAAACTTTAATTCACAAGATGAGATTAAAAATTATATTGCAAATAGTTTAAAATATACAGGATTAAAAATTAGTGATATCTCAATTGAAGGTGATAAAGAATCACAATGGTTGGTAAGTTTAAAATTAGTTTTAGACTTAAAATACACTTGAATTGATTTAAGTAAGGATGAAAAAGAAATTCTAATGGTGGTAAGTTAACACATGAAAAATTTGTTATCCATATTAGCTAGTTTTTCATTCTTTGCAACTCCAGTACTTTCTTTGTCTGTTAACTTGAATTCTGAAGAGAGTGAAGTTGAAGAAAAGGTCATTTTAAAAGTTGAAGACATCCAAAATGACCTTCATCAACAACTAAACAATGTTTTTGAAACAGTTGAAGAAGTAATAAACAAAATTAATAGTAACTCTGTTGAAGATTTAACTTTTATTGCTGATCTTAATAACAATAATGAAGATTTACTAAGTTATGGATATAAATCTTTTAATGTAAAAATTACAATAAAAGATAATTCTAAAAAGTATAAATGAGAAAATAATGACTCAAGCAGTGTTTATTTGACTTTTGCTGTTTATGTTGATGGTAGAAATAAAATAATTTCAAATGATATTGACAATATTTTGAAAAATCAATTTAAAAATAAAATTTATAACTCTTCATTTGAAGCGAAAAAAGATATTCTTACTAGCAAATTAAATCAAGATGTGTGTATACTGAATATTAAAGAAATTAATAAAAATGATGCAAACTTAAATGAAATTTATCAAATAATTTATGATCTGGAGTTATCTTTAAATAACGACAAGAAATGAGATAATGAAAGTGTTTTAACCAAAATAATGACTATTACTACAAAAATTGATGGTAGAAATAAGATTGATGGTAAAAGCATAAGTAATCAAATAGAATTATTGTTAAAAGATAAAGTTTTTTTAAGCGAAGATGAAGCTTGTCTTGCTCTTGAATCTTTAAAGTATGATGGAAAAGAATATGCTCAAATAACAAACATTAAAATTAAAGAAAATCAAACAAGAATAAAATCAGATGCATTAACTTTACAATATGATTTAAAAATAAATGATTTCATTAAAAATCGTTGATTAGATCAAAATCGTGAAAATGATACTTTTAGTTCAGAAATAGAACTACAAGTTGACAATCGAAGCATTATAGACTTCCAACAAATAACTAACAACATAAACAATCAATTAAACCAACAACATTTTACTTCTGTTAGCCAAGCACAAAGTTATATTAATGATCAACAACTTACAAATGGAATTCAAATCGTTAATATCGTCGCTGACAAACCAAACGCAACATACGATGATGTCATCTTTGCTGTTGAATTCGCACTAACAGATCCAAACGCTTACAAATGAAGCGATGAATCAATAACTAACAAATCAAATTCATTTACAACAAAAGTTGACAATCGAAGCATTATAGACTTCCAACAAATAACTAACAACATAAACAATCAATTAAACCAACAACATTTTACTTCTGTTAGCCAAGCACAAAGTTATATTAATGATCAACAACTTACAAATGGAATTCAAATCGTTAATATCGTCGCTGACAAACCAAACGCAACATACGATGATGTCATCTTTGCTGTTGAATTCGCACTAACAGATCCAAACGCTTACAAATGAAGCGATGAATCAATAACTAACAAATCAAATTCATTTACAACAAAAGTTGACGCAAGAGTATCTCTATCTAAAGATTTGACCAATTTGGATTTAGGATATTTTACTTGAAACGATTCTAATGCTGAAAGCGTGATAAAAGAACAATTAATAGCTAAAAACAGTAATGTTAAATTAAGTGAAATTGAAATATCAAACATAACTAATTCTTCTGCTATTGTAAATGTTATAACAAATTCTAAAATATATTTTAAAGAAACAATAAATATCAGATTGGAAAAAGATGTAAGAGTTAAACTTTCAAGTGTTTTAAACATTAGAGATCTCGGTTTAATAACCACTACTAATAAAAATATAAATGCAAATATAATAAATGCAATTAAAATAAAGAATTCAAATGTGAATACTAGTGAAATATCTTTAACACAAATAAATGTTAACAATCTTCAAAATGCATCTGCAAAAGTTAATGTGAAATCTAATTCAAAAACTTATTTTAACGAAACATTTACTATTAATTTCAAAATAGAAAAAAAAGGTTTAATTTACTCTAGTTCATCAAGAATTTATATTCCAGAATTCGAAAAATTGACAAATACTTCTGCATTGGCTTTCTTATCAAAAAAAATAAATACAATTGAGTGAAGCGATGTTGAAGTTATAGAAATTAAACAAACAAGCAGGCGTTATGATTCTGCATATCAAGTATATAAAATAGAAGGTTATATCACAATACGCCCTAAAACAGATTCGTTGTATTACACTCAAAATACAAAGGGTGTAAATATATTAATGGAATCATGATAAAACCCTTATTGTGACCCTAAACTTTATTTCAAAACATTTAAATTATTTTAACTAAAATAAAATAATTTAAAACTACAAAACTTTTGAGCTAAATTCTCATAAGTCTTGTAGTTTTTTGATGTGTTATTAGTTGTTAATAACGATGCTATTTTCAACAATATTATTACAATAATTTTAAGGGATAAGCATCACTTAAATTATAGTGTTTAAAGTTATACTTATGATGCTTTTTAATAATTAATAGAATAATTCAATGTTAAGTCAAATATTCTACTAGCAAGCAATATCAGATTCATAACTAATTCAAATTTAGTTAGATCATCTTAAAACAGATAATTTTAGGGGGTTTTATATCATTAGTTAAATATTTAAACTCTATTACTTTTGTAATAGGTACAACAATTTTACTTATTGTGTTTATAAAACATTTTTCCATCAACACTAGGTATTCTTTGTGTTCATGATTTCACTTCAACTTTATTAAGTTCGTCGTTGACCTTAAAAACTTTAGCATCCAAGTCGTCAAACATTGATAACATAATTGCTTCGATAATTGCAGGCTCTGTTGGAGAACCAAATTCTTTTTTACCATGGCTCGCTAAAATCATATGTTGTAATAAAGTTAATGATTCATTAATGTTTCCTTCATTATCTTTGTATATATTTAACTCTTCAGCTAGTTTATTTAACTCAGCATTGCCAATGCTAATATGTCCAAGAATTTTACCTTCTAAACTATAATCAACACCAGAGCTATCAATTATTTCAATTACTTTACCAATATCATGCAGTATTGCACCACAAATTAGTAATTCTCAGTCAATTGATGCATAAGCATAATTTGGCTTTAATGCTAAAGCATTTTGAACTAGTGTGAAACTATGTCAAAATAACCCTCCTTTTACATTATGATGAATGGTCATTGCTGCTGGATAAGCCAAAAATTCTTTTTCATATTTTTTAATTAACCCAATTGTTAACTGTTTGTATGTTTGATTTTCTAAACCATTTAAAATTTCTAATAAATTTTTATACTGTTTTTCAACATCTAGTGGGGCTTTAATAAAAAAGTCTTCTTCTCTAATTCCGTGTTGTTGTAATTGATCAGTATCAATTATTTGATAATCAGATATTTTAAGTTGCAATACGCCTCTAAATTCATTGACAACAGCATTTTCTATTCTAATAAATGCATTGGGAATTAAATTAGTTTTGTCTTCTTCTGCAACTGTTCATTTTCTACATTCAATCCTTCCACTAGAATCTGATAAATGCATTATGATATAGCTTGAACCATTTGTTGATGTTGAAAATAATACTTTTTCAATTCTAGCAACAAATGAAACTTGTGACATAGATGTGTTTATTTCATGGATTTTTTTCATTAAAATGCTCCTTTAATTTATATTTTATATTATTTACTTCAATCTATTGGTTTTATACCTAATTCTTTCAGTATTTCATTAATTTTAGAAAATGGTTTTGATTCTTTAAACCCTCTTGAATAGCTCAAAGGTGAAGGGTGAGCAGATGTTATTTTGGCCGATGATTGATAATCTAAAATTTCATATACTTTTTTTGCATAATTACCTCATAAACAATATACAATGTTTTGGTTTATGATATTTAACTCATTCAATATTTTTATTACTATATCTTCTCACCCTAATTTAGCATGACTAGCTGGTTGATTTTCAATAACAGTTCAACTCGTATTTATTAAGAGCACACCTTGTTTCACTCAACCAGATAGATCGTTATTATAAAAATGATCTATATTTAAATCTGCTTTTAGTTCTGTAAAGATGTTAAGTAAAGATTTTGGTGTTTTAACGTCATTTGAAGCACTAAAAGCAATTCCGTTTGCTTGTTTTGGGTTATGATAAGGATCTTGCCCCACAATCACTACTTTGATATCTTTTGGTTCAATTAAATCAAATAAACTTAAAACTTTTTCTTTTGATGGATAAACAACTTTATCAGAACAAAAAATTTGTTCTATCATATTGTTTATTCTAATATCTAATTGTGTTTTTTCAAAAAAAATTTTTCATGCTTTCAACATTTTATTTACCCACTTTAAATACAAGTTTATTTTTTTCAACAAATAATTTTATATTTTTTTGAGATTGTTCGTATGAATAAAACTCTGGTTTAGAATTCTTATTTTCTTGTTCTAAAATCCCTAAATTACATTTCATAGGTTTTAATTGTTTGTGTTTTGGATTAGTAATATAAAAATTTAAAGCACCTATCATCGTTTTTCTGTTAGGTAATTTTAGTTTAGTATTTGCTAAATACGCAATCACATTTAGTGCACAAAGAATTCCACTACTTGCTGATTCTATATAGCCTTCAACACCAGTTAATTGCCCTGCTAAAAAAATATTTTTGTTATTTTTTAATTGTAAATTACTGTTCAATACTTTTGGTGAATTAAGATAATAATTTTTATGCATAACGCCATATCTTATAATATTTAATTTTTCAAGTCCTGGCAGTTTTGCCAATATTCTTTTTTGTTCTGGTCATGTAATATTTGTTTGAAAGCCAATAAAGTTATATAACGTATCAACTGCATTGTCTTGTCTTAATTGGACAACTGCAAAGGGTTGAAGGCCATTTTCATCAACCAAATTGTTTGATGACATTGGACCATTCAATAAAACTTTTTTACTTATCTTAGCGATTTGTTCAATTGGTTGGCAACCTTTAAAATATATTTCTTTTTCAAAACTTTTCAACTCAACTAATTCTGCGTTTTTTAATTCATCAGCAAAATCAAGAAATTGTTTTTCATTTAAAGGGATGCAAATTTGTTCTTTTGATTCCTTATTATGTCGATTAGCTCAAAAAACTTTTGACATATCAATTGAATCTTTTGTAATTATTGGTGATGAAGCGTCTAAAAAGAATAATTTATCCTTATTTAAATATTTTTCTATTTCTGCATTCATTGCACTTGTTGTTAAAGGACCTGTGCATATAATAGTTACTTTAGAAAAGTCTATCTTTGTTACTTCTTCATAAATAACTTGAATCAAAGGGTGATTTTCAATTTTAGAAGTTATATATTCACTAAATCCAATTCTATCAACACTTAGTGCGTCATCACCTGGAACTGTGTTTTTTAATGCTGACTCAATTACAATTGAACCTAGTGCTTGCATTTCTGCTTTTAAAATACCAGCGGCATTTTTTAATGATTTACTTCTTAATGTGTTAGAACAAACTAACTCAGATAAAAAATCAGTTTTTTGAACTGGATTTTTTTTAAGTTTTTTAACTTCAAATAAATTTACTTTTATATTATTGTTAGCTAATGTATATGCAGCTTCACAACCAGCAAGACCAGCTCCGATAATGTTTACTTCTTTTAACATGTATTCCTCTTTAATTTAAATTATAAATTAAAATAAAAAAATGTCCTTAATAATAAAGGGCATTAGATAAATTTTATCAAACTTTGACTCTTTCTTCTTTTGGTTTATACATTTTATCCCCAGGTTTAGTTTTATATAAATCGTGAAATTCATCAATATTAACTAAAACACCGTTACATCTGAAAATTTCAGGTGAGTGAGGGTCGGTTAAAACTCTAAAATTCATTTGTTCTGGAGTTGACTTTCTACATCAAACAAGAGCATAATTTTCAAAAAACTCTTTCAAACTATCACTAGCTTCTTCTTTACAAATATCAAGAGCTGCAGATACACCAGATAAGTCACCAATGTTTTCACCACAAGTTAATTTACCGTTAACTTTTGTATCAACAATTTCATATTGATTATATTGATCAACAACTGCTTGAGTTCTTTTTGAATACTCTTTATGATCTTTTTCAGTTCATCAATTTTTAAAATTACCATCTTTATCAAACTGACTTCCTTCATCATCAAAACCATGACTAACTTCATGGCCAATAACAGCTCCAATTCCACCAAGGTTTGCTGCATGTGATTGGTTTTCATCATAAAAAGGTTTTTGTAAAATACCAGCGGGAAAACAAATTTCATTTGACGATGGATTGTAATAAGCATTAACAGTTTGCGCATACATATGTCATTCTTCTTTGTCTACAGGTAAATTTATGTCTCTAATTTCTTTGTTGTAGTTATGTTTTTTTAAACTTAACAAGTTTTCAAACAAGCTAGAATTATTAGTATAACTTTCAACAACTATATCACTATAATCTTCTCATTTATCAGGATAACCAATTTTTACAGTAAATGATTTTACTTTTTCAATTGCTTTAATTTTTGTTTCTGGTGTCATTCATTCTAATGCGTTAATTCTAATAATGTATTTTTCAAACAAGTTTTTAACCATTTTTAATACGTCTTTTTTTGCATTTTCTGAAAAATGGTGTTTAATATATTCTTTTGATAATAATTCCCCAAGCGAACCATTTACAAATCTTACCGCACGTTCTTCAACAGGTCTTTTTTTCTTAACACCACTAAATACTGAACTAAAATTAAAATTAATCTCATATAATTCTGGAGAAAGAATTGAAGCATAGTCTTCAATAACTCCAAATTTCATAATATCTTTTAAATCTTCAATATTTGTTGCTTTTACTTGTTTAGAAATTTCTTCTAAATATTTTGGTTCAACAACAATTATTTTTGCTGCTTGATCATAACTTAAAGCATTTAAATAACTTTTTCAATCAATAAAATCACAAATCTTTTGTATTTCACTAATAGTCATAATATTATAAATTCTTGCTGGATCTCTAAATTCTTCTGGCTTTAACATATGCTTAGCAATTTTATCTTCAAAATTAAAAACTAATTCAAATAAATTTTTGGAAGCAAATTTAATAGTAGAAGTTTTTGCTAGTTCTTCAACAAAAACTTTATATGCAGCTTTAATTTCTTCATGTCTTGGATTACTTCTTTCATAGAACTCTCTATTTGACATACCTAGACTCATTGATTCAATTGCTAAAGCTCTTAAATTTGAATCTTTGAAATCAGCTGTTATTCCTTTTGAATGAAAAAAACTTATGTGATATTTTTTATACAAAGAAATCATTAAATTCGTCAAGTCTTTAAAGTCACTTAACTGATCAATTTCTTTAATGATTGGAATAATTGGATTAATACCATCTTTTGCTCTTGCTTCGTCATTTAAATAATTTTCATATAGATTGACAATAAACTTGCTTTCTTTAGAAATATCTTTTTGTTTTTGTAAATTCTTAATAATGTTTTTAATGTCATCATTTGACTTTTTATCTAACATTTCAAAACTACCTCATGAAGCATAACCTTCTGGTAATTCTGTTTTATCTAATCATTCTTTATTGATATGATCATAAAAATTATCTTGTGCTCTTACTTTAATACTCATATAGACTCCTTTTTTATGTTTAATTGATTATATTCTAATTAAGTGATTAATTCAATCCTAAATAAAAAAGTGTGACATATCACACTTTATTTTATAATTTAATTAAATTTACTTTATCTAATTTTTCTCATCTGAAATCATCTTTTCCAAAATGCCCATAAGTTGATGTTTTTAAGAAAACTGGTTTTCTTAAATCTAATTCTTTAATTATTTTACCTACTGTAAAATCAAAATTTTGGTTTAACACTTTTGTTATGGTTTCAATGTCTGTGTGTTCTGTTCCAAAGGTTTCAATAAAAATTGAAACTGGTTCAGGTTTTCCTATTGCATATGAAACTTGAATTTCCAACTTATCAGCATAACCAGCAGCAACTAAATTTTTAGCAGCATATCTTGCCATATAAGCAGCACTTCTATCTACTTTAGTTGCATCTTTTCCTGAAAAAGCACCCCCACCATGTCTTGAATATCCACCATAAGTATCAACAATTATTTTTCTACCTGTTAACCCAGTGTCTCCTTGCGGTCCACCAATTACAAATCTTCCTGTGGGGTTAATTAAAACATTAAAATCTGTATTTAAGTTAAATTCATTTGCCACTACATCCATAATGTTTTTTTTAACAAAGTTTTTAAATTCTTTTTCATTAAAATCATTATCATGTTGAATTGACATTAAAACAGTTTCAATTCTGGGATTTTGCACATCAGTATAGTCTATAGTAACTTGTGACTTCATATCTGGTCTAGCTCATTTAAAAAGTTTTTCTTTTCTTAATTTAGAAGCAAGATAAACTAATTCGTGTGATAAAGTTATGGCTAATGGTAAATATGTTTTAGATTCATTGGTTGCATATCCAAACATAATCCCTTGGTCACCAGCCCCAATATTACTATCATCCAGTTCAATTCCCAAAGCAATATCTGGTGATTGCTCTTCAATTTTAATATCAATTTGACAAGTTTGAGCATTAATACCATAATCATTATTGGTATATCCAATTTTTTTAAGTATCTTTCTTGCAACAGCTTCATAATCGACTTTTGCTGATGTTGATATTTGTCCACCTATTAATAAATAATTTGTTGTTGCAAAAACTTCACAAGCAACTTTAGCGACAGGGTCTTGTTTTAAAACCTCATCCAAAATAGCATCTGATATTTGATCACAAACTTTATCTGGATGCCCTTCAGACACACTTTCACTAGTAAATAAATTTCTCATTTTTCCTTTTACCTTTCTTTTTGCTTTAAATATTATACAAAAAAACGATTTGCATCTGTTAAATGAGCAGATACAAAACATTTACTTTTTAATTCTTTTTATTGACTGAGCTTTAAATAGTTTATCATCAATGTCAATAACAACACCATTAAGTTCAGCTTTACCTTTTGCAGGTTCAAACTTTACCATTAATCCAGTTCTTTGTTTGTAAATTGCTTGTTCTGGTTCAACACCAATAACTGAGTTAATGACACCACTCATCCCTATATCAGTAATGAAAGCAGTTCCTTTAGGCAATATTCTTTCATCTGCTGTTGCTACGTGTGTGTGTGTGCCAACAAGAGCAGTTATAATTCCATCATAATTTAATGCGAATGCAATTTTTTCAGCAGTGGTTTCTGCATGAAAGTCAACTAATAAAATATCATAATGCAACTCAAGAGATAAAAAATCATCCATGGCTTCATAAACATTATTTGAAGGTTCCATAAAATTGTTGCCCATTAAATTTAATACACAAACATCAATTCCATTTTTATTAACAATAACATAACCATTACCTGGGGTATGATACATGTTTAATGGCTTTAAGAGATCATCATGTTTTGTAATATAATCCAAAACTTCTTTATTTTTAAAAATGTGATTACCGCTTGTGATAACATCTACGTGATTATTTTTATAGAAATTATAATGATCATAAGAAATAGATTTACCATGTGTTGTATTCTCACCATTAACAACTACAAAATCTATTTTTCTCTCTTTAATAATATTGTTTATTTCTTTTTGAAAAATATCTCTGCCTGCTTTGGCATATATATCACCAATCATTAATACTTTCATTAGTTTATTTCCTTTATTTTTTGCAATATTTCATTTATTTTCGAATTATCAGATTCATATTGATTTACAAGTAAATTAATTTTTTCTTTTTTTTCACTTAATTTTAACTTTGATTCTAAATCTTCAAGTATATTAATTATCTTATTAATGGCATCATGAACAGCTGTTTTTGAAACCGACTTTTCATCAGCTATTTCTTGAAAACTTAAATCTTCTGCAAAATATAGTTCAAAGTACTCAACTTGTTTATCAGTTAATAAATTTTTATAACAATCAAATAGCTTTGAAATTTCAATATTTTTTTCTACTCTATTTTTCATCATTATTGTCTTCCATGAATCCTACAGTTAAACCATATATATATTCATCAACGTCAAATTGGACCAAGTCGTCAACTTGTTCACCAATACCAACTAATTTAACTGGTATATCTAATTCATCTTTTATAGCTAAAGCTATGCCACCTTTACTTGTACCATCCATTTTAGTTAAAACGATTCCACTGACTTCAGCAACACCGTCAAACTCTTTTGCTTGAATAACCCCATTTTGCCCAGTTGTTGCATCAATAACTAAAAATAACTCATGAGGAGCTTTTCTATCTTCTTGTCTTATTATTTGATACATTTTTTCTAATTCTTTCATTAGATTAACTTTATTTTGCAATCTACCTGCTGTGTCAATTAATAGTAAATCATATTTTTCATTTTTTGCTTTTTCATATGCATCATATACAACTGATGCAGGGTCTTGATTTTGTTTCAACCCTTTTATTAAATCAACTTTATTATTTAATCTTGTTGAAATTCATTCTTCTAATTGTTCAACAGCTCCAGCTCTGAAAGTGTCGGCAGCTGCAATTAAAACTTTTTTACCTTGTTTAGCATAAAAATTAGCTATCTTAGATAATGATGTGGTTTTTCCAGTTCCATTAACTCCAATTACCATAAATACATTTAATCTATTGTCTTCAAAATTAATAGGTTTTATTTTTTTGCCCTCATTGTAAAAGTTGTAGATTTCTTCAACAAGAGTCTCTTTAAAACCTTCTTCAGAGGTAGTTGATTTAATTTTTTTTCTTAATGAATTAGAAATTTTTAAAACCATTTTTATGCCCATATCAGTTTTAATTAATACTTCTTCTAATTCTTCAAAAAAATCATCATCCATTTTTTTATACTTTTTAGATAGTTTTTTAATATCTTTTGAAAATGATAATGAAGAATTAGCAATTGCTTTTTCTACTTTTTGAGTTTTTTCTTTTTTCTTTTGATTTTGAAGTTCAATTTTTTTAGCTAGTTTTTTTGCTTTTTGCTTTTGTTTAAAATCAATACTTTTTTCTTTAACCACGATTTCTGGTTTAAAAAATGTTGGTGGAATTTTTAAAACATCAGCGGTGTCTTCAAGAATCACTTCTTCTGAAAGTTTTTTATTAATGGAATCTAATTTAATTTTAGCTTCTTTCGCATAGTTTTTTTTAACTATTTCATTTTCAATTTTATTATTATTAAAATCACTTTCAAATTGGTCATTTTTCTTTTTAGTTATTTTTTGTTTTAAATTACTTCAAAAACTCATAATTGCCTCATGTCTATTTTTAATATTTTACCAAATAAAAAAGTCTTATACCAAGACTTTTTTAACTTATAGTTGAGTTTGTAAATAATAGCATACTTTCAAATAAATCATTTGTTTCTTCAAACTTACCAATACGCATGAAAGAAACAATTTCTTGAACAGTCAATAAGTGATCTCCTGCTCGCTCTAAATTTTTCAACTGCAAAATTGCAGCTGATATCTCACTAGTTTCTTCTTTTGTTTTTGCTTTTTTTAGTACTGATATTAAATGTTTGTATGCTTCAGAAAATTCTTCATTAATTTTTTTTTCAATTTCCATAACTTTTATAACTTGGTCAGAATTGTAATTAATAAAAAAATCTGAAAAAGCGTCTAACATATCAACAACTAATTGAAACATTGTCATAATCGAAGTTGCATGTGCTTTAGAAGGTTTATATTTATTGAAAAAAATACAAAGTTTTTTAGCATAGTTTGCAATTATCTCAATTTCACGAGCTAATAAAATTCCACCAACTGCCATTCTTAAATCTTTTGCTACTAATTGCTGTTTTGCTATTTTTCATAAAGCTGTTGAAGTAAACTCATTAAGCATATTGTTAATAATTTTGTCATGCTCAACTATCATCATAGCTTTTGATTCATCACCAAAATTTAAAATTTCAAAAGTTTCTGCATATTGAATTTTCGTTTCATTTATCATTTTTTCAAGCATGTCTTTTATTTGCAACATATCTTTATCTAAAATTTTATTTGTTGGCATATTAATCACCATACCTTCCTGAAATGTAATCTTCTGTTCTTGGATCTTTTGGATTTGTAAACAATCTTCTAGTTCTATTGTACTCTATTAATTCTCCTTTTAAAAAATATGCTGTTCTATCACTGATGCGTGTAGCTTGTTGCAAGGAGTGAGTAACCAAGACAATAGTATATTCTTTTTTAAGCTCAACTATTAAATCCTCTATTTTTAAAGTTGCTATTGGGTCAAGAGCTGATGTTGGTTCATCCATTAGCAATATTTTTGGTTTCATTGCAATTGCTCTTGCAATACATAATCTTTGTTGTTGACCACCAGACAATCCTGTTGCGGAATCGTTTAGTTTATCTTTAACCTCTTCTCAAAGTGCAGCTTTTCTTAAAGAATCTTCACATAATTGATCAAGTACTTTTTTGGCTTTAACTCCTTGTGATTTTGGACCATAAATTACATTTTCATAAATAGATAAAGGAAATGGATTAGGTTTTTGAAAAACCATACCAACTTCAGTTCTTAGTTTTGATATATCAATATTATTCGAATATATATTTTGACCAAAAACATTAATTTCACCTTTGCCACTTACTCCATTAAATAAATCATTCATTCTGTTAATAGATCTTAATAAAGTTGATTTACCACAACCAGATGGACCAATAAAAGCTGTTATAGTTTTTTCTTTAATTTTTAAATTTATATCAAATAAAGCTTGTTTGTGTTTTGAGTAAAAGAAATTAAAATCTTTTATCTCAATAACTTCTGTGAACTTTTGATGTTTTGTTTCAACAATTGGCGTGTTATTTAATTGAGTAGCCATATTAATCCACCTTCTTTCCTTTTTTAATTTGTCTATACTTGTGGTTTCTTTTAAATCAATTAATTGTATTATTTGGAGCATTTCTAAAAAATCCAATAAAACTATTTCACTGTAACTTTATTTGTTTTTCAAATAGCATAAATCTATATTTAAATGATGGTTTAGTCGCATTTTTAAGCATAACTTTTTTATCTTTAAAATTAAGCTTTAGTTTTTTGGATTTTTGTACCAATAAAGATGAGATATTACCAGCTGTAAAATTTAAAACTATGATAAATGATATTGTAATTAATGCTAGTAAATAAAGAGTATCTTGTGATTCGCTAGGAATACCTTCTGCAACTATCATATAAATACTTGTAGTTAGTGTAGTTCCTTGAGATAAAAAACCTTCTGTTGGTAACTGAATATCAGTCCCCAAAGTTAAATATATAGGAGCTGATTCTCCTATAATTTTAGCCATAGCTAAAATTGTTCCTGTAACAATACCCTCAATGGCATTTGGTAATATGACTTTAAATAAAACTTTTGTTCTACCCATCCCTAAACCAATTGCAGCTTCTCTAAATTGTGTAGGAACATCATTTATTGAAGTTTCAAAATTTGATATTAACATAGGCATAACAACCAAAGTCATTGTAAGAGATGCTGCTAAAATACTAAATGGCAGTCCTAAAAAAACAATAAATATCGTTAGACCAATAATTCCAAATACAATTGAAGGCGTAGATGCTAATAAGTTAATTAAGAATCTGAAAACTTTTGTTGAGAAAGCTTTTTTATTTGCATACTCAGAAAGATAAATTGAACCCGCTAGCGCTAAGGGAATAGCAAATATAAGAACACCTAATACCAAGATCAATGTTGTTAATAGAGCAGCCAATATACCATCTCCACCATCAATACTCATAAATAATTGAGGTGATCTTAATCCTATTAAACCTCTAATAATTACATCGCCTAAAATTCAAAATGTAAATGAAATAACTATAGCAGTTGATATTCACATAAGAATGAGCATTAAAGCTGAATAACTTTTCTTAGAAAATTTATTTTCTGATTTAGATGAAATCATCATTTTCATCATTCTAGAATCATATGTTATTTTACGTTTTTTAACTTTTGCATTTGAATCATAATCATTGAACTCAATATTTGATTTTCTTTGACTTCAAGTTTTCTTTCAACTTTCAGCATTAGAAACTATTAAAATAACCAAATTTATTAAAAACACAATAATAAACAATATTAAACCAATAGCAAACAATGCTGATTTATGAGTAGCACCGCTATTCTCTGTCATTTCTAATCCAATTGTTGCAGCAAGTGTTCTAATAGATGAAAATAAGAAACCACTTACTCCTCCATCTACGATTAAACCATGAGTTGAATTACCAGCAATCATCATGATTGCCATAGTTTCACCAATAACTCTTGCCATACCTAAAATAACAGCTGTTATTATTTGTGGAGTTGCTGATTTTCTAATAATTCTAAATGTTGTTTTTTCTTTTGATATACCCAAAGCTAAACTACCAAGTCGATAACCTTCTGGAACTGCTTTAATTGCATTATAACTTAAAGAGATCATTGTTGGTGCTGCCATAAATGTCATTGTTACAGCAGCTACTAGTAAGTTATCATTATTAGGAGCACCCATTAATTGAAATAAACTACCTATTTGATCTCTTGCAAAAAGTCCAAAAATAACAGATGGTACACTAGCAAGTAATTTAACAATTCCCATAACTCTTTTTTGCATTTTTTCAGAAAGATATTCACTTATAAAAAGTGTTGTAAAGATAGTTAAAGGAACAGCAAATAACATTGTTATTCCTAAAAGAGATATAGTCATTAGTGCAATCATGCCAATTTCATAACTACCTTTTCCGTCTTTTCCAGGCACTCAATTAGTTCCTGATAAAAATTTTCATAAGTTAAAATTTTCACTTTTAAATAAAGGAACTGATTGAACAATAATAAATATTAGTGTTGAAACAAAACCAATCAAAACTATTGATGTTAAACAATAAATAAAGTATTTAAAAAACTTAGAAAGAAAAAATTCTTTAACTTTTAAATTTTTAATTTTGAAATTATTGTTTTCTTTCATATTTTTTATTGTCATAAATTTCTTTCTATGAAGATTTAGTTTTTATTGTTTTTTGAAGTCCAGCATCTTCGTAATGTTTAAGAGAGTTTTCACTAGCGCACATTCAAAATATAAAGTCTAGTGCTCTTCAAAAATTTTTATTGGATTTATCAACTTTTATTATTGCAATAAAAGGTCTAGTTAATGGATAACCTTCTTTATTTTTTTCTTCACTCTTGTTTAAATTTCAAGTGTCTTCACCTTTTTTAACAATTACTGCTTTAACATCTTTAGTTAAGTTTTGACCATATAACATAGATACAAAACCTATAGAACCAGGTGAATGAATTAATTGCCCATATATTGCCCCATTGGAATTATATTCTTTTGCTGCTTGACCAGGATTTATTCCGCCTGTTAAGTTACTAAAAGAACTTCTTGTTCCAGAACCACTTGTAGACGTGTAGGGAATAATTTTTTTGTTAGAAACTTTTTCAGCTTCTGCTTGTGAGTTTAGTATTGTTGGATTTTTAGATGCTAAATATTTTGCCAGTTTTTTTCATGTTCAAAGTTCTTTTGTATCATTATTTTGGTATATGTTTTTAAGAATTTCAATGCCTTGATCATCAATAGTATTTTGATCAGTAATGCCAAAGCTAAATTCTATACCAGTATTATCTAAAAATTCACCAAACCCTGTATCTTTGTCATTATAAACAAAAACAAATGAATCTTTTGCTAACTCAACGCTTCTATAGGTTCCATTTTGAATAGTTTCATCTTTTTTTATAAACTCACTATAAGAATGTTGATTATCATTAGTCCATTTTTCAGCCCCATCTTTAAAAAATTGATCATTTTCACTTACAGGTTGAACTTCTCAATCTGTTGGATTAATACTTTTTGATATAAACCCTGTTTCATAAACATCAGCTTTCACATTTGTTATACCAGCCCCACTTCCAGTTGCTGAGTATACAAAATATTTCTTATCTTCTGTTTTGTACTCATTAGTAAATTTTTTTAATAACGGTTGTACACTTGCACTACCACCAATACTAATAGAGTTAGTTGGAACAGCTAAAGTTCATGTCCATAGCCCAATAACAGCACCAATGATAACGACAAGCACTAAGAAAAGTTTTTTACTCATTATTCCCCTTTTTTATTTAATTAAAAATCGGTCTTTAATATTAATAATATTATATAACAATTTAATTAAATTTTATAAATATAACATCTTTTAAGATAAGAACTTAAAAAGACAGAAAATGTGCTTTTTATTAAAAAGTATTTGCAATAAAATAAAAGTAAAAAATAAGCTTTAAAAAGCTATTTTTACTTTTATTAATTTTTTAAAAGTTTTTTAATTACGTCTCATTTCAAATCAAGGTTAACAATTTTTGTAATACCTTTAGTTTGCATTGTAACACCAAACAATATATCACAGTTTTCCATTGTACCTTCACGGTGAGTAACAATGATAAATTGAGTTACATCTACAAATTCACGCACATATTTAGCAAATCTTGTAACATTAGCAACATCAAGTGGAGCTTCAACTTCATCAAGAATAACTAATGGTAAAGGTCTTACTTTTAAAATTGAAAATAAGACTGATAATGCAACAAGTGATTTTTCACCACCAGACAATAAATTAATATTTTGGATTATCTTTCCTGGTGGCTGAACATCAATGTCTATACCTGTTTCTAAAATATTATCAGGGTCAGTGTAAATTAAAGTTGCAGTTCCCCCATTAAATAGTTTTTTAAACGCTTCTGGTAATGCAGCATTAACATCGTCAACAATTTTTTTAAATTGTGTTTTCATTTCTATATCAATATCAGCGATAATACTTTCAAGTTTTTCAATAGCTTCTTGTATATCTTTTAGCTGAACATCATAATAGTCAAAGCGTTCTTGTTCACCTTTGTATTCTTCAATTGAATCTATTGAAACATCTCCAATTTCTTTTAATTCCATTGATAATTCTAAAATTCTAGCTCGAGTTTGCTCAACATTTTCAATTACATCAAAACTCATTTCTCTTACAGCATCTAAATTTAAATTATACTTTTCTGATAACTTCTGTAATATTATAATATTAGTATTTTCCATCATATTTAAATCTGATTTTACTGACGCTAAAGTATCTTTTCATTCATTTAAAATATTACGTTTTTCTTTGTTATCTTTGTTAATTTCATGTTGACGATCAGAATTTTGAGTGCGCGAATTTGAAAGGATATTTAATTTAACTGAAATTTCATTTCTTTGCGACTCAAGTTTTGCAATTTCTCTAGATATTCTAATTGATTCAGATTCATTTGAAAATGATGTATTTTTATCCGCATATAATTCTTTACCTGTAAGAATTTTGTAATTTTCTGATAGAACTTCTAAATTAGACTCTAAACTGGTTATTGAAAACTTTGAAACTTTAATGTTAGACATTATTTCTTGAATCTTTGCAGAAGATTTTTCCCTTGATTCTCTTAACCCATTAAACTCTTTTTGATAATCTTCATATAAATTATTTAAAGTTTGAATGTTTTTAGCTATTGTTTCAGGGTTAATTGATTCATCTACTCTTTTAGCAGCAAATATATTTGTAGCCTTGCTTACTGAACCACCGCTCATAGCACCTCTAGGCATAACTCGCTGACCATCTAATGAAACAATCCCGTATCTATAATTAATGCTTCTTCCAAGTCTAACAGCATCATCAAAAGTTTTAGTAACAATAGCTGTACCATAAATATAATCTAAAACAACTTGACAGTTTTCTTTTATTTCAACAAGTTCATTAGCAAAACCAATAAAACCAGGAGCTTTTTTAATAACTTGTTTTTGTGCTTCAGCTATTGAAGATGGATTTAAAGTGTTAACTGGCAATGCATTAACTCTTCCAAAATTGTTTCTTTTTAAAAACTCAATTGCTTTTTTAGCATCTTCATCGGTTTTAAAAACAACAGATTGTAAATGATTACCTGTAATTAAACTAAAAGCTACATGATATTCTTCTTTTACACTAATTAAAGATTCAACAGTTCCAACAACACCAGAAAGTCTGTTTTTGTTTTCAATAATGTTTTTAGCACCAGAACTTGCAGAAATACTTGAAGTTCTTGCCCTTTGATTGATGTCATCAAGTTTAAACTGCAATCTGTTTTTTTCAGACTCAATTTCTTGTCTTTTTAAATGTATTCTTTCAAAAGAATCACTGATTTGATCATATTCTCTTTTAGCTTCTTTTTCTTGCGCTTCAAAAGAAGCAACCAAATCCTTTTCGCTATGTAACGAAATAGTTTTTTCATCATATTCTTTTTTAAGATTGATTGCTTTAATTTCATCAATATTTGCTTCAGAATGTTTTTCTGACTCTTTTGAATCAACTTTTTGTTTTTGTGTTTTAAGACTAGCTACTCTTTCAACAATCTTTTGGAATGAACTATTAAGTTCATTTATTTCAATATCAGTTGATGAAGATTTTGATAGCATAACGTCTAATTCATCTTGAGATAAATTAATTTCATTAGCCAATTTTTCCGTTTTAATTTCTAAACTTCTTTTTGCAGTTCTTAATTTTTCAAGTTCAACTTCATAAGTTAAAGCATCTTTTGCTAAAACAGCAAGCTCAATGTTTTGTAATTCTTCAGCTAAGTGTTTATATTTTTCAGCTTTTTCAGCTTTCTTTTTTAAAGTTGGAAGTCTACGGCCTATTTCATCTGATATATCTTTTATTCTCAAAAGATTGTCACTAGCTTTTTCAAGTTTTCTTTGAGTTTCTAATTTTCTTTTCTTATATTTAGCAACTCCAGCTGCTTCATCAAAAATTTCTCTTCTTACATCAGGTTTTGCTTCTGCAAATCTAGAAATTGTTCCTTGAGAAATAATTGCTATTGATGATTTTGTCAAACCAGTTTCTAATGCAATATCTTGTATATCTCTTAGTTTACATTTAACACCATTAATATAAAATTCACTTTCTCTATTTTTTTTAGAGAATTTTCTTGTTATTTCAACTATGTCTGTTGAAAGAGTTGAAAAAATATCTCTTTGGTTATCAAAAACCAAAGTTACTTCTGCATATTCAGCAGCTGGTCGACCAACACTACCAGAAAATACAATATCGTCCATATTTGAACCACGCAAAGACTTATTAGATTGCTCACCAAGAGCTCATCTAATTGAATCAGTAATGTTTGACTTACCTGACCCATTAGGTCCAACAACACCTATCATTTCTTTTGTGAAATTTAAAATAGTTGTATCTGCAAACGATTTAAAACCAGTAGCTCTTATTTGTTTTAAAAATAACATTAATACTCCTTTTTAATTCTTTTTTAATTATAATTTATTTTTACTTGTTTTAATCAATTTTAACAAACAGTCTTTTGCTGCATTCTGTGAGGCTTCTTGTTTAGAAAAACCTTTACCTATACCATATCTAATCCCGTCAAGATTAACACTAACTGTGTATTCAATTTTATTATCTTGCTCAATTGCTTTACTAGATTCTATTTTATATTCTAAATCGCTTCTTATTTCTGCTTGAATTATTTCTTGTAGCTCAGATTTATAATCATGAGTCATAGAGTCAATATTATTATTTTTTAAAAACTCAATCATTGTGTCAAAAAGTCATTTTTCTAATACTTCTTCTGACTGATCTAAAAATATTGCTGCTGTTACTGATTCAAATACATCTGCTAAAATAGAAGATTTTTCATAACCTTTAGATTTTAATTCACCTTGCCCTAATCGAATCATTCTACCTAATCCAATTTTTTTTGAAATTTCAGCGAGTGTTTCTTGCCTAACTAAGTCAGATCTAGTTTTAGTTAATTTTCCTTCTTTAAACTGTTTTAAATTTAAGTATAAGTATTTTGAAACATATAATTGTAGTACTGCGTCTCCAAGAAATTCTAACCTTTGATATGTGTAATTCAAATGTTTTTCATTAGAATAAGAATTGTGCGTTAAAGCTGTTATAAATAACTCTTCATTATTAATTATAATTCCAAAATTTTTAAAAAAATTTTTCATTAAAAATTACCAGCTTTTCTTTTTATTTTATTTAAAACATCATTTTCAACAGCATCACAAGTCATTCTTAAAGTTCCTTTTCAAGATTTCACATCACTTGAACCATGAGTTTTGAAGGCTATACCATCAGCACCTATCAACAATGCTCCTGAATGATTTTTATAATCAAATTTTTCACCAACAGCTTTAAAAGATTTTTTTAAAGTTAAAGCCTTGATTTTTTTAATAAAAGATGACGTTAACTCTTTTTTTATTTCGTTCATCAATATTTTAGAAGCACCTTCTAATGATTTTAGGGCCATGTTTCCTGTATAACCATCTGTTATAATAATATCAACTTGACCTGAAAGGATTTCTCTTGCTTCCATGTTTCCTAAAAAGTTTATAAAAGGATCAGCAGATAAAGCTTTAAATGCTTCTTTTTGAAGTAAAGTACCTTTTGTTTCTTCGACACCAATATTAAGTAATGTTGTTTGAGGGTTTGAAACTTTTAACACTTCTTGAGAATAAACAGTTGCCATTTTAGCAAAACCTAATAAATCTTCTTCATCACATTCCATATTAGCGCCAACATCTAATAATAAAGTAACTTTATTTTTTATTGCAGTTGGGATAGTGGGCATAAATCCAGCTCTTTTTATGCCTTCAATTTCACCTAAAATAAAATGAGAACCAGCTATAAAGGCTGCAGAGTTTCCAGCTGTAATCATTGCATCAATTTCCTTTGCTTTAAGTAATTCCAAAACTTTAACCATTGAAGAATTTCTTTTTCTTCTGATATCCATTATTGAACCACGCATATCAATAAATTCTGTGGTAGGATATATAGAAAATCTATTTGAATCTATTTTATACTTTGCTAGCGCTGATTTTATTTCTTCTTCATTTCCAACAAAAACTAAAAAAAGTTCTTTTCTAGTTTTTATAAATTCACTTGCTGCTTGAATAGCAACTTCAACACCATTGTCACTTCCCATGACATCATAACCTATTTTGTACATAATTTTTCCCTTTACTTTATTTTATAAATATAAAACACCTATCTTAAAATAGGTGTTTTAATTATTCTATAGCAATTATAAAACTATAAACTTTTTGACCACCCTCGATGATTTCGTATTCAACATCACAATTTTCATCTAAAAATTTTCTTAATTGACTAACATTTTTTGAAGAAGCATCTTGACCTACAAAAATAGTTATCATTTCTGTTTTAGAAGTTATATATCTTGATAAGTGTTTTTCAAAAACTGATGAGATTTCAGAAGTTGTCCCAACAATTTTACCATCTACAATTGCCATTTGTTGATCTTTTTTGACAGTTATTCCGTTAACAACTGAATCTTTTGCAGCTTGAGAAATTTGAAATGATATAACGTTTTTAATTGCAGCAGTTAAGGCTTTTGTTATTTTTACAACTGTATTAGAAGGATCAAATGATATTGACGAAACCATACCTTGCTGAATTGTTTTTGTTGGAACAACAACAACTTTAGACTTTAACTCTTCTTTTTCTGCTTGCTTAGCAGTCAGTAGAACATTTCCATTATTAGGCATTAAGAAAACGGTTTTAGCATCTACTTCTTCAATGGCTTTTAAAAAGTCGTTTGTTGAAGGATTCATTTTTGAACCACCATTAATAGCAATGTCAATTCCCAATTCTTTTTCAAAATACTTTTTCATTTCTTCTGATGGTACAACAGCAATTGTTGCAACTTCATTTACTAATTTTCTTTCTGAAACTACAGTTGTTTTTTCTTCTCATTGTCTATCATCAGAAGATTTAACTTGTTTATCAGCTTGCAAATTCATGTTTTCAACTTTAATAGTTTTAAAATCACCATACTGTTGTAAAAACATTAATATTTGACCTGGACTTAAAGCATGTGTATGAACTTTTAAAATGTCTTCATCAATAACTACAACTATTGATGTGTTTCCATAAATTTGAAGCTGATCTCTAATTGCACTAACTTCCAATTTAGAAATCCAATTTTCATTAAGCATTACAATACCCTCAGTACAATAACCAAATTCAGTCTCAATATCCATTTCGATATTTCCACCTTCATTTAACTCAAGTTTATCAGTTTTTGAAATAATTTCATTTTTTTGAAATACTGAATTCATTCCTTCAAAAAATTTCATTAAACCATAAGCTCCAGAATCAACAACTCCGACATCTTTTAATGCTTGCAATAAATTTGGGGTATTTTCTAAAGCTTCATTACCTATTGTTATAATTTTTTTTCATAAAGCTTTTAAATCAACAGAGTCATCTACTGATTGAATTTGATCTGCAATTTCTCTTATAACAGTTAGTATTGTTCCTTCAACTGGTTTCATAACTGCTTTATAAGCAATATTTTTAGCTTCAGCAAAGCCTTTTTTTCATTCATGTGTGGAAAGTTCTGTTGAACTTTGCATTCCTTTTGCTAAACCCTTAATTATTTGAGAAAATATTACACCAGAGTTACCTCTGGCCCCCATAATTAAACCTCTTGAAAATGAATTTAAAAAATCTCCAACACTTTTAAAATCAATGTCTTTAACATCTTTATAAGCATTTGTTGTTGTTAAGTTCATATTAGTCCCAGTGTCGCCATCAGGTACAGGGAATACATTTAATTTATCGATGTAAGGGTAGTTGTTATATAAATTATTAACCGCACTTGTAATTGAGTCTATTAATATTGTTAAATTCTTCATTTTTTCTCTCTCTGTCTCTTTATGTTTTATGCTAAATCGTCAACAACGATATCAGCCATATATTTAACTGTGAATTTAGACATTTTTTCTAATTCGTATTTTACTCTAATTTGAATTTCTTTTAAAACATCCCTAATATTAACGCCAGACAATATAATCACATGTATTCTAAATCGATTTATATTATCTGTATTTGTAAATTCAATAGCTTTTTCAATTTCACTAGTTGGTAGTTCATCTCTGCTATCTGCATTAAAGTTAGAAAATGAAACTACTCCAGGAACAGTAACAATAGCATCTTTTATTACTTTCATAACAGATTCATCTATGCTATTCATGAACATCACCTAACTTTCGCTTTATATATTTTACCAAAAATGAATTAAGAAATTTAATAAAATGTTAATAATTGTTGTTTTTTGGTTTATTTTTTAGTATCATTTTTTAGTATATCTATTTACAAAAAGAGCAGGGGTGAATACAATGGCAAGAAAAGATATGTTAACAGGAAAAGGTCCTTTATCTGGAAATTCTAGATCACACGCCTTAAATGCAACTAAAAGAAAATGAAATTTAAATTTACAAAAAGTTAAAGTTATGGATGAAAATGGTCAATTATTTACAATTAAAGTTTCAGCCAGAACATTAAGAACATTAAAAAAACAAAACTTAATCGTTGAATAGAAAACATCTTCTCGATGTTTTTTTATTAAGTTTTTTTTCAAACTTGTTTTAAAGCTATTTTCAGCTCTTCTTTTGATGCTTGTTTTATTTGTCCAATTGAGTATAATCTATTAGTTTTTAAGTAATCAATTATGAATATATTATCTAATAAAGCTTTTTCAGCTTTTTCATAAATCTTATGTGTATTAGTTTCATAAGTAGAGCTATTTTTAACTTTTTTATAAACATACAAAGAATAGTCATCATATAATTCTCTTAGTTCCTTTGTGATTTCTTCGTTTGTTGATAGATCAATTTTTTTCAATTCTCAAGAAGCCTTTAAATGATCGTTATTTTCTTTTAAACCTAATGAAGTTTTTTTTATCAAAATAAATGATACTCACAAACCAATTAAATTTAAAGAATTTGCAAATAAAATCAAAGTTATAAAGTTAAAGTTCTTTTTTTTATAATCAATTGAATAAAAAACAACAAACGAGATTAATGATAAAATAATAAAAATTATTAGTGAGTATATATATGGACTTTTTACAACTATCAGCAAAATTATTAACAAAAAACATCAGCAAATAAGTGCAATATAATTAAATAAATGTAACAATAAAAAATTTTTATTCATATTTCGCTCCTTTAATATAATTTTATCAAAAAAGTATTATAATTTGTTTATGCCCTCTTGGCGGAATAGGCAGACGCATCAGATTCAAAATCTGACGAGGAAACTCGTATCGGTTCGACCCCGATAGAGGGCACCAATTAAAACATCAACCGATTTATATCGGTTTTTATTTTTTTAAATATGCTAAAATTATAAATAATAAGAGGTTTTAATATATGCCATGGAAAATAAATAAAACTGTTTCAGAAGTTATTGTTATATATGATGAATTAGGAAGTTTTATAACTCAAGAAGATGCAGTTAATGAAGCTAAAAAACTTGCAAGAGAATTTAAATTAATTGTCAGAATATTTGCTAATGAAGACGAACAAACACAAGAACTAATGACAATTGACTACACTAGTTTTTTTAATTCTAAAGAAATGGTTGAAAGAACAACAAGCGAATTAAAGCTTGCCAAAGCTGAAAAAAATGTTGCCATTTTAGAATTAGAACAAAGAATACAAGAACATAAAAAAAATAAAAATTCTAATGAAAGAGTAGCTTTAAAAGAAAAAATTAAAAGCTCAAAAATTAGGTTAAAAAAAGCAGAATTAAAATTAAGGGCTGCTAAAAAAAGATATAAACTCATAAGTTCAAAAAAATAAAAAATCACAAATTTGTGATTTTTTATTTACTCGCTATAACTATTATTTCTTTACTAGTTGATATAATTGGGTTTTGGTTAATTATTAACGCATTTGATATACATTTATTATCAAAACTATTAAATTCAAAATCCTTTACATTATATTTCATATTTTTAATTGAAATTTTGGTGTGACTAATTGCAAAAAAACTAATGTAAGTATAAATTTCAAAATTACTAAAACTCAACTCATTAATGCCTTTAGGTAATTTTTGGATTAAAGTTTCATCATTAACGAATTTTATGTCATAGTTCTTAACTAAGTTTATAGCTGACAATGACATGTCATATCTTTTGGTTTGTTTACTAATAAACACAATTGGTGCATTAGGGTACATTTCCTTTGCTTTTAAAATTGCAAGTTCTCCATCCAAATAGTCCTTTTCGCAATTTTGAACATCAATTTTAATTGCATAATCTTTAATTATTGCTAATTCTGCTGGCAAAACTCTATCAAAATCTGAAATAGCTAAATCTATTTTTATTTTTTTAGATATTAAATCTAAACATCCTCTTTCAACACCAATAATAAAATTATTATGATTATTAAACATGTTTAAATTAATATTCGATTCTGAACAAACTATGAGCACTCTTTTAATCATTTAATTTTTCCAAACTAATTTCAAAGTTACTTGATTCGAATAAATAACTACCTGCAACCACAATGTCAGCTCCTGCTTTAGAAACAATTTTACAAGTAGTTTCGTTAATTCCTCCATCAACTTCAATTGTGTAGTCAAGATTTTTTTCTTTTCTTATTTTTTTTAAATATTCTATTTTATTTATACATGATTCTAAAAATGCCTGTCCACCAAAACCAGGATGAACGCTCATCACTAAAATATTTTCAATTTTTTTTAAATAAGGATTAACTTCTTCAACCGGCGTATTAGGAGATATAGCTAAACTTGGTTTAATTTTGTTTTTTTTGCAAAGTTCTATAAAAATTTCTATTTGTTCTGTTTCCATTGATTCAATGTGCATAGTCATTATTAAAGGTTTGCACTTAATGAATTCATTAAAAAAATCAGAAAAATTTAAAGTTTTAACTTTAATCATAAAATGTATATCTATATTTAAATCGAATTGATTTGTTATATCTTTTAAAATTTTAGATCCAAAAGTTAAATTTGGAACAAAATCAAAGTCCATTACATCATAATGAATTATTTTAATACCTGCATCAACACATTTTTGTAACTCTTTTCTTAAGTCCAAGAAATCAGCAGACAAAATGCTAGGTGCTATTGTTAATGTTTTGTTCATTAATATTTTACCTTTCTTGATAAAAGTTCTTCATAAACCTTTTTATAATCATCATACATGAATAATGGCATATTTCCTTTATTTACTGCACTTTTAACTCCACATTTTTTTTCATGTATATGTGTACAATCTAAAAACTTACAATCACTTTTGTATAGTAAAAATGGTGAAAAAGTTTTTAATATGTCTTCAATTTTTATATCTTGTAATTCAAAAGATGAAAAACCTGGCGTATCAGCAATTAATAAATTATCATCTAAGCTATATATCTTTACAGATGTAGTTGTATGTTTACCTCTATTTAATTTAATAGATATTTCATTAGTTCTAATAACTTCATTAGGTAAAAAATGATTCAAAGTTGTTGATTTTCCAGCGCCAGTTTGACCTGTAAAAAATGAAACTTTATTTACTAGCAAAGATTTTAACTGCCCTAATTCTAATTTGTAATTTTGTTCATTTTTATTATCAAGAATAATAACATGAAAATCCAAATCTATATAATTCTTTATTTTATTCATTACTTCTTTGTACTCTTTTTTTACTTTTAATAAATCAAATTTAGTGAATAGCAATATTGGTTTAATTTTTTTTGCTTGACTTAGCATAATGTATTTATTTAAAATAAAAGATGAAAAAAGTGGTTCGTATAAAGAAGTAACTATTATTGCTTGATCTACATTAGCTATTTTTGGTCTATATAATAGATTAATTCTTTCTTTAATATCAATAATTTGTACTTCATTGTTTTTTAAAAATTCTAAAATAACATTGTCCCCAACAATTGGTGATAATTTTTTTTTAATATTGCCTTTGATTGATGCTGTATAAATTTGATTGAGCTCAGTTAAAACAGAACTAGAATTGCTATTTATTTGTATTATTTTTGCTTTCATAAACTCCTTATAGTAGGTTTATAACCAATAAAAAGGTAAACATAAAAATAATAATAACTACAGCAGGCAACACAATTTTTTTAAAGAACTTTTTATTAAAAGATATGAATACTTCATTTTCTGGATTTTTATAAATTTTGTCTTCACTTTTTAATGTGTTTTGCTTATAATTTTTTTCGACTTTTTCTTTTTTTTCTAACTTCATTAAATCGTTGTAAACTTCTGTTGCAGTGCCATATCTATCCTCAGGGTTTTTTTCTAAACATTTCATAATAATGTTTTCTAAACTATTACTAATTTTTGGATTTATATGTGATGGTAAAATGAATTTTTTAATTAATGTTTGATTTAAGAAAAAATCTTGAATACTTTTACCTTTTTCTTTTGATAGAGAAAAAGATTGGTCATGTGCTTTAATAATTGATGTTCCTGTAGCTGTTTCATACATCATAACTCCAAACGAATAAATATCTGCTTGATAAGATGATAAATCTTCTAATTTAGTTGCGTCTAAAATTTGTTCAGGGGAAGAATATCTAGGAGTCCCAGGTGAGCTTGGTTTTTTTGTTTTTTGTAAATTTCCATCTTCACTAACAAAACCTTTAATATGTGAGATACCAAAATCAGTAATTTTTATTTTATTATTACTTGTTAGCAATATATTATCTGGTTTTAAATCTCTATGAATCATTTTCATATCATGCATCCCTTGTATTGCAAGAGCAATTTCACTGAAGTAATATATTATTTCTTCATAAGTTAAAATAGAACTAGTTTCTTTAATTAAATCTTTAAAAGATTTACCATCAACATATTCCATAACTATAAATAATAACTTATTTCATTCAAAAGAATCTTTAATGTTAACAACTCTACTGTTAAAAATCTGATTAGAATACTTTTTAATTTCATCTTTGATTTCAGATTCTATTATTTTATTTTTTTCAGTTTTTGATTTTGGTAACACCATTATTTTAATCGCAACAAACTCATTTTTAGAAGTTTTACTGTCAAGCAAATCTTTAGCTTTGTAAACAACACCAAAAGTACCCTTCCCAATTTGATCCATTAAAATGTACCTATTAGAAACTTTAAGATTAACAAACTCGTTTTCTTCCAATTCATCAACTCTTGTTATTTTTTCTATTTCAATCGGACTTCTCATAATTTTAATCTCCTGATGCCTCAACTATTAGTAAAGAAAGATTATCAGTAGACAAATTTTTTAAAGCATATGAAACTATTTCTTTTGCTTTTGTTTTTAGTCTGCTTTTTTCTAAAACCATTTCTTTAAGGGTAACTTCATCAATATAATCATGAACACCATCAGTTGTTAAAACATATGTTCCAATAGGTTCTTTAATTAAATATGTATCTATTTTTAAATTTTTATTTGGCCCAAGAGCACTTGTTAAAACTTTTCAATAGGTTAGTTCATTAAACTTAGCGCCTAAAAACTTTTTAATTTCTTTTTTCTTTTCCTCTTTATTTTTTGTGTCATTTCATAAATTTTGATCTTTAGTTACTTGTGATATTTTATTTTTGCTTATTTTGTAAGTTCTAGAGTCCCCTACATTAACAACGAATGCTTTTTTATTTACAAATAAAATTGCAGTTAATGTTGTGCCCATATCTTTAGTTTCAATGTTGATGTTGCTATATTCTTTCATTTCTTTAAGTATTTGTTTTATTGAATTTCTTAATCAAACATTTATTTCACTATCTGTGAAATTAGATAAATCTACTTCATGAAAGTTTTTTAATAATAACTCAACTGCCATTTTTGATGCAATTTCACCATGTGCATGACCACCCATACCATCACACACTACAGAAATCGAAGATCCATTCTTTTTATCTAAAAAACCAATAAAATCTTGGTTTGATTTTCTATAATTACCAATATTAGTGATTCCTTCGATTTTAAACTTCATCGTTTTCCCCTTTAATCTATATTTTATTTTAACACTTTTATTTTTTAATAAACTTAACATAAAAATTTTTAAGCAAAACTGCAAAACATAAAATTAAAGCTGAAGAAATCGAAATTGCAAATAGTATAAATGATTTAGTGTTATTTTTACTCGTTTTTTCTTTTATCGTTTCATATCCTAAATTTTCTTTATCAAACTCATCTTTAGAATCCTTTAAATCTTCTTTAGGTATTAAAATTTCTTTATCAATATAAGGGTTATTTAAAGATGTGACTTTTATAACTAATGAATCTTTTATATTTTTGCAATCTGAATATATTTGATAAGAATCTGTATTTATTTTTCTAATTTTTAAATACTCTTTAAATCAAATTTCTTGGTTAAACAATTCATCAAAAACTTTTTGTTCATTTAAATTGTTTTTTGGAGTTTTAGTTTGTAACTGAAGATTGATACCTATTTGATCAACGTATATTTCTTGGTTAAAAGCTATTTTTATTATTGGTTCTGTCAGTGATTTAAAAAAAGTATCTTTTTTAATGTTATCTGAGTACAAAATTTTTTTCCATATTACATGCCTAAAATTTGAACTAATTTCGTTTAGTATATTTAGCTCTTGTGTTTGAAAATTTTCAATCTTATAAAAATAATTAAAAATTACAGGGTCAACTTTTTGTATTTTTAATAGGGTTATTATTTTTTTATTAACTTCTTCATTAATTTTTTCTAAAGTGCTTAATATTAATTTGGGTTGATAAGTTAATTCGACTATCTGATTCTCTAAAAATAATAACTCTTCTTTTGGTTTAAATGAAACTTTTATATTTCTTATTTTCAGTGTTCTACTTTTAAAAATATTTTGGTTTCTGGTTCAAATTCTTAAAAAATCTTTGTGCACTAATTTCAAAGTAACTTTTCCGTCATCTTCAACAGTTAAATAAATTTCTGGGGTTATTTGCAAACTTTTAAAATTAACATTAAAATATTCTCTTGATTTTAAATAAAATTGTGAAATAGTTTGATCAGTTCATTCAGTTTTAACTACATCTAAATAAGAGTTTTTTTTATTATCATTAAATGTTACATTTTCTTCAAAAGTAATTTCAAGTTGGAATGAAAAATAAGCTTTTTTGTACTTTTCTAACTCTTTGATTTTAAATTTAAAATCATGAATGTATCCCAATTCTAAGTCTTCATTTTTTTCCAATTTTTCTTGTCTAAATATAAATTCATTATTAAATTGAACTGTAGGATAGTGTTTTTCATTATTTACAATTAATCTTGATTGCTCTTTTGAATGAAAAGTTTTTGTTGGAGTTGAAACATTAAATATTAAAAAAATAATTACTAGTAAAAGTTTCATATTAATACACCTCTTTTTCTTATTAATAAAAAAACTTGCAAAATAGCAAGTTAATTTGTCTTTTTAATAATTAATTTATTGATATTTTTACCCATTGCGTGAAATTTAGTTTCATACTCAGTAGCAACATTATTTTTTAATAGTATTGGTTCATTATATAAATCAGTTGTTTGACTAATAATTAATCAATGAGGGTTTTGATTTATTTGTTCAATTGCAAATTCAAAAAATACATCATTGTCTGTTTTAAATTCTATTGTTCCAAATTCTTTTAAAATATATGCATAAATCTTTAAAAAGTTATTATGCATTAACCTTTTTTTCTCATGCTTTGCTTTTGGTCAAGGATCTGAAAAATTTAAATATATTTTATCAATAGAATTTTTCTTAAATATAAAAGATAAATCTTCTGCAAAATAATTAAAGTATTTTAAATTACTCATTTCTTTATTGTTTTCTTTAAATAACTTTAGTGATCTTTTTAAAGCTACCCCGACAACTGTTGTCACTTTTTCCATTCCAATATAATTAATGTCAGCATTTTGTAAAGCTTGCTGAGAAATAAAACTACCTTTACCACATCCAATTTCTAATTGACATAATTGATTAGTTTGAAATAATGATCTTAAATTTAAAGCTTCATTTTCTTTTTCTCAAAAAATTAAATATTTTTTATTTGCTTTTAAAAATTCTCTAACTCAAGGTTTGTTTCTTAATCTCATATTAAACCAACAATACCAATCCAAAAAAGCACAAAACGCAAATAATATCTACAATAGTTGTAATTACTGGAGTTGAAAATACTGATGGGTCAATTTTCATTTTTTTAAAGATGATTGGGAGTATTACACCTAAAATGTTGCAAATTAAAACACAAATAAAAATACCTAGACTAGAATAAAGCATAACTTGCAATTGGGCTCTAGAAATTGATTGATCTTCTATCAAATAAACTATCGACAACCTTACAAGGTTGATTAAAACTAATGATATTGCTAATATTAAAGAAACCAAAGCCTCTTTAAGTAATATTTCTTTAATTTCTTTTTTATGAATTTGATTTAAAGACAAAGATCTTATTGTCATTAAAGATATTTGAGTTGATATTGTATTACACAAGCCTATAACAACAATAATAATAGGTACCATTAAAAGGAAAGGCTGGGTTTTATCTTCAAGTTTAATATTACTTAACGATAAAAATGTTGAAACTAAAATGTGAGTTATCACACCTAAAATCAATATCCCTGACAAAGATGTAATTCTTGATTTAAACATGTTAAATAATGAAGTTTCAAAATAATCAGAATCAACATCATCAGCATCTATGCCTGAAAAGTTTTGAATATCTTCTGTTGATTCTTCCACTAAAACATCAATTACATCATCAACAGTTATGATTCCAATTAATTCATTGTTTTTGTCAACCACTGGTAAAGTGTTAATATCATATCTTTTAAAATTATGAGCAACTTCTTCTTGCTTCATATCAACTGGAACACTAATTATTTTAGTTTGCATTAAATCTTTTAATAAAGCTTTAGGATCATTAATAATTAATTGTTTAATTTCTAATCAACCTAATAATTTATTAGATTTATTAATAACAAATAAATCATCTATTTCATCATAATCCTCATGCCTTCTTTTAATAGCTTTAATTGCCATCTCAACAGTCATGTCCTCTTGAAGTTCAGTAAAGTTAATACTCATAATAGCCCCAGCACTATATTCAGGGTATTTTAAAATATTATTAATATTTTTTCTAACATCTTGAGTTGTTGATTTCAAAATCTTTTTAACAACTTCACTTGGCATTTCATCAATTAAATCAATAATATCATCAGTGTATAACTCATCAATTATTTCTTTAATCTCATCCCCGTTAAAAGCTTGAATAATATATTCTTGATGGTCAGCATCTAAATAAGTAAAAATTTCTGCAGCTGTTTCAACTTCTAATAGTCTAAATATTTTTAAAACATCTTTTGATTCAAAACGCTCCATCGCTTCTGCAAAATCAACATATTGTGTATCTTTTGACATTTGTCTTAAAGATTTTAAATCTTTTGATTCTAAATATAATTTTAACTGTTGTTCTATTTGTTCTAAGGTTTGCATATTATTCTCTCTTATTTATTTTAAAATTTATTTATTAATATTATATAATAAATATATGGGGATGTCCTGGATTCGACAGGATGCTTAGTTTATATAACGGCAGTGGTCTGGTAGACCATAATACTTCTAGGTTTGATAAAATGCAAACAAAAACAAAACTGAAACAAACGAAGTTCCTTCATTCTTAATGAATGGACAAGCTAACTACGCATTCGCTGCCTAGTTTAGACTAATGTTTGGCACTACAGATAATTTTAGGGTTTATTTGTAGTTGATACCCTCTCTAATAGGAATTATGATCATAATAAATAAATTCTGAATTTCATTATGAATGTTAATTTAAGCTTTTGATTATTTTAATTAACTTAACATAATTTGAAAATAATATAAACTGTAGAAGTTATATAAAAGGGTGTTTTGGACGTGGGTTCAATTCCCACCATCTCCACCATTGAAAAAAACAAGCTTGGTTTTACCAAGCTTTTTGTTATATTATTTTGCTATTTCTTAAATCTTCGTAGATAGCTTCTCACATTCAATTTCTAACAAGTTTATTATTGCCTGGGAAAGTGGAAATCATAAACGTTATTGTTATATTATTAACAGGATCAACAATACCAAAAGAACCTAAAGCACCATCTCAACCAAATTCTTCAATTTCAGTTAAAGGTAAATTTTTGTTCTTTAGTCTTACTCTAACACCATACCCATAAGTATAATCCGAATTAAAAGATGATCTTTGATTAAAAATAGTTTTTAAATCACCAATTTGATCAGATGACATCTCTTTTATGGATGCTGTTGATATTAAATGTTGGTTATGGTGTTTAGATACTAAAAGTGAATTTAAAAATTTTGAATAATCATCAGTTGTAGAAAATATCCCATGACCTCCAAATGCTGCATTAGTTTTAAGTGAATGTTTTGCTAACATTCAAGATCAATTATGATTAGGTTTTAAAATGTTTTGAGTTTCATTCAAAAGCGATGCATATACAACTGTTTTTCTGGATAAGTCATTTATTTCAAAATCAGTATCATTCATTTTTAAAGGTTTTGCTATTTCTTTTAACACAAAATCTTGAAATTTCATATTTGTAATCTTTTCAATAATTCCACCTAAAATATCTAAACTAAGCCCATAATGTCAATCTTGACCAGGATTGTATTCTAATTCAATCTTACTTACAAGTTGGCAAAATTCTTGAAGAGTTATATTTTCTTCTTCAATTTTTTTCTTAATTTTTTGTAACTCAAGTGTAGATTTATTTTGATCTCAAAAATAAGTTAATCCAGATGTCATAGTTAATAATTGTTTTATTGTTATTACCTTTGAAAAATTTGGATAATATTTTTGAATATTTTCTTCTAAACATAATTGTTTTCTTTCTTGCAAAATCAAAGCAGCTACAACTGTTATTGGTTTTGACATTGAATATAGAGAAAATATATTATCTTTTTTCATAATAACATTATTTTCAAAATCATTATAACCAAATGCATCAAAAAATAATTCTTTATTATCTTTTACAATTTTTATAACAGCTCCATGAAAAACTTTTTCTGTAATTAATTTATTTATCGTTTTTTGTGTTTTATTAAATATCATGCTTTAATTTTATATTAAAAAAAACTCCTAAGAGTTCTTTTAAATATTATTGAATGAGTTTTAAACAACTTTTTTAGCAGCTCTTTGTTCATCAATTATTTGAATCATTCTAGGTTTTATAGCTTCTTGTTCACCACCATAAACAATTTGAACATTTTTACCTCTTACAAGAGTTCCAGTAGAACCACCCAAAGACATAATTCCTTCTTTGTTTACAAGATCAGGGTTAACAACAGTTAAGCGCAAACGACTAGCGCAAGCATCAACATCAATAATATTTTCTTCACCACCAATAAATTCAATAAGTTTTCTAGCTTTTACCATACGAGCTTCTTCATTATTGTCAGCTTTAGCTATTTTAGAACCATCAAGATTTAAACCTTTTGATTCTTTAAAATCAGCTTTTGTAGCTAATTGAGCATCTGCTGATCCATCTCTACCAGGAACCATGACGTTTCCTTTTTTAACAGCAAAGTAGAATGCAAAGAAGTAAACTGGGCCCATAGCAACACTAACAATTAAAATTCCAAATGCTGACATAACTGACATAGCTCCACTAGCAAATCCTATAACCCCGAACACAATATAATCAATAAATCCACCAGAAACAGTCATAGTAATATGAGTTCCCATGAATCCTGCGAAGAAAAATGATATCGCAGCTAATGGCATATGAATACCATAGAACATTCAAGGAGCTAAGAATAAGAAAGTATATTCAATAGGTTCTGTAATACCAGTCAAGAAGCATATGAAACCAGCTGATAAGTAAATACCCATAACATTTTTTCTATTTTCTTTTGGTACGTTTAATCACATAGCAACTCCAGCTGCTGGCAATCCAAACATCATAAATCCGTATTTACCTGCTTGGTATTGTCCTAAGTTAAGACCAAGTTTTTGTAAGTCAGTAAAATTGATTATATTTAAATTTCCTAAAACTCAAGTCATTGCTGTTTGATCAACAAGACCAATTGTTTTACCACCTGAAATATAATCATTAATTGTACTTTTTAAAGTCTCAAGATCTCTACCATTTGAAAATACTACACCTGCAAATTTTTCAAGACTAGCAGCATTAACTGTTGCTTGAATATCTGCTCCAGCTGATGTTCATCATAAAGGGGCATAGAACACGTGGTGCAAACCAAATGGAACTAGTGATCTTTCAATAATCTCAAATACAAAAGATGAAACTCCCATTGGCAAGTTACCACTTGCAACACCAAGCGCTGCAAGACCAGCACCAAGTAAAGGTCAAATAAACATAATAATAAATGATAAAGGTAATACTGAAAAGAACGCAATAATAGGAACTAATTTAGTGCCACTAAAAATGAAATAGCTTGTGGCAATTGTGTTTTATGAAACTTGTTATATGACCAAGCAGCAATAGCTCCGACAAAAATTCCTGCAAATACTCCTGTATTTAATGATTGGATACCTATATTATTAGTGATAAGTCCACTATTGATTACACCATATCATAATAGTGCAAAAGCAGGTCTTCCATCTGAACCTAAAATAGCTGCTCCATTTGAGTCAAGTGCTGGGTGAATAAGCGCTGATTGAGCACCATTCATAACCAAAAACCCAACAACTCCTGTAATAGCTGCAATCCCTGAATCTTTAGTATAAGCTAAAGCAACAGAAATACAAAATAATATAGGAAGGTTACCAAAGGCTACATCCCCCATTTTATTAAACAGTGTACCAACATATCAAAGAAAACTTTGATCTGCAGCAGCATTAGAAATAGCAGCGCCCACTCCTAAAAATACACCTGCAATAGGCAATAGTGCAATAGGTAATAAGAATGCTTTACTTAATTTTGAAAGAGTAGGCATGATTCCACCAGTAAACTTTTTAAGTTGAGTGATAAAAACTTTAGAGCCTAAACCTTCACGCTTTTTTGAAGTTATCATTTTATCTACTTTTTATAATTTATAGAAGGTTATTTAAAACATCATCAACATACCAGAAAAAGCCATTATAAAACAAAATATAGTTAAAAATAAAGGAAAATTCTTTTTTGTAAATTCTCAAATGGAAGTTGATTCTTTATTGTTTTGGTGAAACTCATTATGAATTCTATTTCCATTTTTTATTCGATATGTTCATATTGAAGATATGATAGTCAATATTACTCCGATGATTAAAATACTTAATCCTATAATTTGTTGATCATTCATGTTTTAAATACCCCCTATTTTTATTATAAAGTTTTTAAATATAAGTTTGTTAAATATAGTAATATTTTCTAATTAAACCCTCTATTTTTGGAATCTATTTTTTTAATTCATTCTTTCATCTTTTGATTATCTTTTTCTTCAAAAAGTTGAATGATAACAACTCTGTTAAATTCGATATCCTTCAAATCCATGTAGTTTCTTATTTTATGAGTTCTATCTTCATTTATTTCAGATATCAGCTTAGTTATTTCTTTTCCTAGATTATCAGTTGTAAAAATATAAACAGGTATAAAAAAATCTTCAACATTTATGCCTTTAAAAGTTAGTGCATAAACTCCTTGTTTATAATTAAAAATTTCATTTAATGAAAAACTTGGTTTTTTTCTTAAATGTTGAGCTCAATTTGTTTCTTTATTTGCTTTTTGTTTTGAAGCAACATAAAAAGATGACATCACTCCTCATAGAGCAAATACTAAACCAATTAGAGAAAGAACAACAATTATAACTATTGCTCAGATAGGTAATTTAAAATTAGCTGATTCACTCATAACTTTCCTTAATATTTGTATTTACGCATTTCTTTACGTTCAATATCTCTTTTTTTGATGGTTTCTCTTTTATCATGCAATTTCTTACCACGACCTAAGCCAATTTCTAATTTAATATAATTTCCATTAAAATATAACTTTAAAGGAACAATTGTTAAAGATTCTAACTGAACTCTTGATAATATTTTTTTAATTTCTTTTTTATGTAAAAGCAATTTTCGTGTTCTAAAAGGATCCACTCCTTGAACAAAGTTGGCAAATTCATATTTTCTAATACTTGAGTTGATTAGAAAAGCTTCACCTTTTCTAATTATAATAAAAGCTTCGTTAATTGAGATATCATGATTACGAATGGATTTTACTTCTGGGCCAAATAACTCTAGTCCTGCTTCATAAGTTTGTAGAATTTCATAATTAAAATACGCTTTTTTATTAGATGTAATTAAATCTATTCCCATTATGACCATCTCCTTACTTTTATTAAACTAATATAAAGTCAATTTTTCTTTTTCTAATATCAGCAGCAATTATTTTGATTTTAACCTTTTGACCCATTCTATAGAACTGGTTGTTTGTTTTAATTAAAACTTGATTAGTTTCATCATAAGTAATTCCTGCTTCTAAATTAGAAATATGTACAAGACCTTCAACCATATTTTCTAGTTGAACAAAAATACCAAATTTTAAAGCAACTGAAATTGTTCCTCCAAATTCCAAACCAATTTTATCTTGAAGATATTCAACCATGCAAGCTTTAACCACTTCACGTTCGCAATCTACACTTGTTGTTTCAGTTTCATTGATAATAGCACAAGCTCTAGTAATAAACTTTTCATTATCTTGCAAATCGTTTTTATTATATTGTTTATTGATCACATATTGTTTTAGTAATCTATGGACAATTAAATCACTATATCTTCTAATTGGAGATGTAAAGTGAGTATAACATTTACTTGATAAACCAAAGTGACCAATATTATCTAATTCATATGCTGCTTTAGCCATATATCTTAACAATGACAAATTTAATAACTCTTCTTCAACTGCATCTTTTGCTTGAACTTTAATATTTATCAAAGTCTTATTAATATTTAATGGATCTAACATTTCAGCTGGTGTTAGTTTAGGATCAATACCAAATGATTTTAGTGATTTATATCAAGTGATTAAATCTTCTTCTTTTGGTTGATCGTGATCTCTATAGATAAATGGTAATTTCATCTCATTAACAATTTCAGCAACAGCTTCATTTGCACTAACCATGAATTGCTCAATAAGTTTTTCAGATTCACCAGTTTGGCGTGCTTTAATTTCTAAAACATTGCCTTCATTATCCATCATAACTTTTGGTTCTCTGACATCAAATGTTATTGTTCCTCTTTTTATTTTGACTGCATCAATAAGTTTATACAATTCAATAGCTTGATCCATCATAACTTTTGATTCTTCATTATAATTCCATGAACCATTAGCTATATATTCATTTACCTCATTATAGTTTAGTCTAACTTTTGAAACCATAATTGTTTCATAAACTTTTTTAGATAACATAACACCTTGTTCATCAAATTCCATTTCACATGCTAATGCAAATTTTTTTGTATTAGGATTTAAAGAACATAAATCATTACTTAATATTTTAGGTAACATAGGTATCACTTTGTTTGCTAAATAAGTGGAGTTACCACGAATTAAAGCTTCATTATCTAATGCTGAATCTATCTTGACATAATGACTCACATCAGCTATAGCAACATAAAGTTTAAAATGATTATTTGGTAGTTTTTCAACACAAATAGCATCATCTAAATCTTTAGAGTCTATTCCATCAATTGTAACAATCATTTTTTCTTCTAAAGAGTTAGTTTTTCTTTTTAACAATTCTTTAACTTCTTGTTCAACTGGTATATTAACTTCTTCAGCTTCTTTAATTGTCTTTTTGTTAAAATTAGTTTTAATATCAAATTCTTCTGCAATTGACATTATTCTGTCATTAGCTTTTCTTGAATCACCAATAATTTTTTTCAATCTTACAAATAAAATACGATCTTTAATTGAAACTATTTTTGCCTTAATAATTTGATATTCTTTAAAATCAAATTCATTTTTATTTACAATTCTAGTTTTAAAATTTGTAAATGCTTGGTCACTTGGTAAAAAATCTAAAAATCTACCATCAAAACTTTTTGAAATTTCTCCAATTAAAAAAAGTTTATTTCTAGTTAACAATTCTACAACTTCTGCTCTTGTTCTTTCATCTTTTATAACTGTATAAACTACAATATCACCATCATAACAACCAGACATAGAAACTGGTGGAACAAAGAACGCTTCTTCTTCGGGTTTTAAAATATCATTAACAAAACCAAATCCTTTTGGATTTAATCTTAAATTACCAGTTTTATATTTGTCACCTAACAAATAAACATTATCTTCTTCAGAAATAACTATTAGTTTTTCTTGAACAAGTATTTCTAATTTATTTTTTAGTTGCACAATGTCAAAAATTTTTAACTTATTCGCTAAATTAGAAATGCTTATTAAATCCTTGTTATTTTTTAAAATTGATATTATTTCTTCTTTTTTCATATTTATAATTATAAAGCAATATATGAAAATATTAGTTTTTAGAATTAATAACTGATATTTTCTCTAACACTTCTATACTTTGAATTGATAAATTTAATCAGTAATTCATTTTTACAAAATCTTGTGTTTTAATCAAATGAATCATTTCTTGAATTTCTTGAATCATTGGATGAATAGTTTCATCTCTTGAGATCTCTATTCTTCCAACTCTTGCAATGTGGTGTTCTGAAATTATTTTATCTAAAGTCACAATTCCTTTAATTTCTAAAGTTTGATCTTCTGAATAAATTTGAGAGTTCACTGTTTGAAAGTTATTTTTAGAACTATTTATAGAAGTTATGTTTCCGTTTACATGCTGTATTAAAACATAATCAGCTATACTTACTCCATTTTTTAAATATTTAGATATTGATTTAACTTCTTTAACTTCACCAAATAAAGCTATAGCCATTTCAACAGGATAAATAAGAATATCATATGTATTACCTTTACCTAATTCAGCATCAAAAACTGAATCAAATATATTCTTATTAATCTTGCTCATTCTGCTTGAATATTGATTTGCATTTAAAAAAGCTCCAGTTGCTTTTGAATTAATAGACATTTCTTTTAGAATTTCAAATTCTTTTGAATGAATTGTCTTAATTGCTTCTAATAAAATAACTTTATTCTTATTAGCAAGTTGAGTAAGTTCTAATATTTCTTTTTTTAAAAACGTTACTGGTTTTTCTAGTAAAACATTTATTTTATTTTTTAAGAAAAACAATGCCTGAGAATAATGCAAACCATTGGGTGAAGCTATATAAACAAAGTCAACTTTTTGATTTACTATTTCTTCAAAAGAAGTTGTAATGATTGTATTTTCTTCGTCAATATTTTTTAAAAATATTTTAGCTGTTGGTAATGTTCTACTATAACATACACCATAATTTAAGTTATCAAATGACTTTGTAGCTTTAATAAACTCTTTTACTATATCACCAGTTCCGATTGTTGCAAACTTCATCTTATTCTCTTTTCTTAAAATGCTCAATTTCTTTCAAAATAGATGATGATAAAGTTCTTTTTTCTTCATCACTGATGAAATAAACAATTTCTAAATTATCATCTAATGCTTTAATTCCATCATAATATTGTACTTCATAATTAAAATCATCTTGTGATCTTAGCCCTCTTATAAGATATTTAGCGTTCAATTTTTTAGCTTGTTCTGTTGTTAGTATGCTTTCATTAATATCTACAAACACATTTGTTAAATGTTTTATTTTTGATAAAACTAATTCTTTTCTTTCATTTGAATTTAATGTATTATTTTTGTTAATATTAAGTGAAATAATTACATGTACTTCATCAAATAATTTTGATGCTTTTTCTATTATATTCACATGACCTTCATGTATTGGGTCAAAACTTCCTGGGTATATAGCTTTTTTCATAATTAACTCTTTTTAATATTTTAACTTAATAAAAAGTAATTAAATTATTTTGAGCATTAAAATAATTTAATTAAATATATTAGTTGCTCTAATAGAGATGCAATCCATATTCAAAATTGCACATTACAACGTATTATTTAAAGATAAAGTTTTGGCTTTCAAAATATATTATGATTTTGTTATTCAACCTTTTTTAAATGAAATAAGAATAAAGCCTATAACTAATTTAGAGATTTCAGGGGCACATAACTTTTTTTGTAGAAAAGATCAAACAAACACAATCTATCTGAAATTTTAGAGCCTATAAACCATCGATAGAATCTTTTGTTGATATTACTTTTGATTGACATATGCATGATTGACATATGGATGCTTAAAATATAAAAATAAACATAATATATATTGAAAAAAGTAAATTATTTTGGAAAAAAGATAATTTACTTTTTTAACTCAGGTGTTAGTATTTCAAATTATAAATTTGGTTAAGCTAATTTGCTTGGTTTTTTAATTAAATTTTATCTAAGTCAACCAATCTTAAAATTAGGGCCCTAGTATTTAAAACAAAAAATAACTTCTTTTGACTTAAATTCAATATAAAACAAAATATTATATTTTTTTGGTGTAGTTACTGGTTTAATTTGTTTTATTCCATTTTAAAATAATTTACTTCTTATTTTTGTTCATTATATCTTAAATATATTTCATCAACGTTTCTTAAAAAATAATCAAGTGTTAATATTTCTTTCATCTTATCTTCTGAAATAAATTTACTAATATTATAAGTTTTAATAACTTCAATAAAATCTTTATTTTCTTGTAAAGCCACTAAAGAAGCTTTTTGAATTAAATCATAAATTTCTTCTCTTTTATTATTCGAATGTTTAATAGCTTCAGTTAAAATTGGCTGAGAATAAAACACATTATTAGCCAATTGGATATTTCTTAACATCTGCTTTTCATCAATAACTATATTTATTAACACTGAATTTAATCTATTTGAAATATAAGTTATTAAGTTAAATACATCTGGTAGCATAATTCTTTCGTTTGAACTATGCGAAATATCTCTTTCATGTCATAAAACATTATTCTCTAAAGCTGGAATAACATATGATTTAATCATTCTAGATAAACCTGATATATTCTCAGAACTTATAGGGTTTTTTTTATGTGGCATAGAAGATGAACCCTTTTGATTAATTGAAAAACCTTCTAAAATTTCTTTAACTTCACTTCTTTGATATAGTCTAATTTCAGTAGCGATTTTTTCAAAAGTAGATGCTAAATTAGCAAAACTTAAAAATAATGAAGCTAAACGATCCCTTTGTGAAACTTGAGTTGAAATTAAATCAACTGGCATTTGTAAATTTTTAGCTACTATGTTTTCGACTTCTACTTCTAAGTTAGCAAAGTTTCCCATAGAACCAGAAACTTTAGTTACACAAACATCTTCAAAAGCTAATGTAACTCTTTTTATTTGTCTTGATAACTCAGCATGTCATAATAAGAATTTTAAACCCAATGATGTTGGCTCACCATATATTCCATGACTTCTTCCCATGATTAAAGTTTTTTTGTGTTTAATAGCTAAATTAAAAATTGTCAAACTTAATGCATTTAATGATTCTAAAACTATTAAGCTTGATTCTTTAATCTGTAAATTTTGAGCAGTGTCAACAACATCAGTTGAAGTAATGCCTAAGTGAACTCATTTTGCTTCTTCATTTAATGACTCACTGATCATTCTTGTAAAAGCAACAACATCATGTTTTGTTTCTTTTTCGATTTCTAACATTCTCGACAAAGAGAGATTAACTTTTTTAATAATAATGTCTAAATCATTTTGAGGTACAACACCCAATATGTTTCATGCTTTTATTACTTCTAATTCAACTTCTCACCATTTTTGAATTCTATTTTCTTCATCTCAAATTTTTTGAATTGAAGAAACTCTATATCTTTTAATCATTATTAAATTCCTCTTTAATCGTGATTGTTTGTTTTCTGTCTGGTCCTACAGAGAAACCTAAAATATCAATTTCACAAAATTCACTAATTCTACTTAAATACTTTTTAGCGTTTTCTGGTAGTTGGTCTCAAGATGTAGTTTGAGTAATGTCTTGTTTTCATCCTGGTAAAGTTTCAAATACTGGTTTACATTTTCCAAATTTATTATTTGATGCAGGAATAGTATCAAACGCCTTTCCTTCATATTCATAAGAAGTACATAATTTAATTTCTTCTTCTACATCCAACACATCTAATAAAGTTATAAATAATTCATCAATACCACCAGTTCTTATTGCATATTTTAATGCAACCAAATCTAATCAGCCAACTCTTCTTGGTCTTTTAGTGTTTGAACCATATTCATTTCCATTAACTCTAATTCTTTCACCAATTTCATTATCTAATTCAGTTGGCATAGCACCATTCCCAACTCTTGAGTTATATGCTTTTGTAATTCCGACTACTTTATTAATTAACTTTGCATGAATCCCTGTTCCAACACTAACATTATTAGCTGTTGTGTTTGAGCTGGTTACATAAGGATAAGTACCGTGATCAATATCAAGTAAAGCTCCTTGTGCGCCTTCGAATAAAACTTTCTTATTTTCTAAAATAACTTTTTGAATTAGTTGACCACCATCAATTACTCTATTTTTAATGGTTTCAAAATTATGCATTTGTTTTTTGTAAAATTTTTCAAAATCTATATCAAATTTATCTTCGTAAATTTTTGTTATTTGATCTTTATGGTATTCAAAATTTTCTTTTAAAATATCTTTAAATTCAAGATCAGCAAAATCACAAATTCTAATACCGATTCTTTGAGCTTTATCTGAATAAGTTGGTCCAATCCCTCTTTTAGTAGTGCCGATTTTTCTGGCTTTTTTTGATTTTTCTTGTAAAGCATCTAAAGTCTGATTGTATTCAAAAACAACGTGAGCTCTATCTGAAATTAATAGTTTATTTGTATTAACATTTGACTTTTCTAAAATATCAATTTCTTCTATTAATTTATCAATATTAACAACAGTACCATTTCCTATAATATTAGTTGTTTTTGGATTTAAAATTCCAGAAGGCACAATAGTTACTTTATATTTAACACCATTACTAACAATAACATGACCAGCATTATCTCCACCAGCAAATCTAACTACATAATCTGCATTTTGTGCAAAATAATCAGTTATCTTACCTTTTCCTTCATCTCCTCATTGGCTACCTAAAATAACCATAGTTTTATAATTATTACTTTTAAACATTTTAACTCCTTAAAAACTTGATTCTTTTAATAACACATAATCAACGTCTTTGATTGCAGACAGTTTATTACCACCAGAATATGAAATGGATGATTGTAAATCTTGTTGCATTTCTTCTAAAGTTTCAAAAATTGATCCACGAATTTTTATCAAGTCTTTTTTGCCTTCAATAAATCTTTTTTCTGATTTATTGAATTCAGATGCAGAACCATAGTATTCTTTGTATAATTCACCATTAACTTCAACAGTTTTTCCTGGTGATTCTAAGTGCGATGCGAATAAAGACCCAACCATTATCATTGTTGCTCCAAATTTAATTGATTTGGCAATATCTCCATTAACTCTTATACCACCATCAGCTATTATTGGTTTTTTAGCATATTTACTACATCATTGTAACGCTGATAGCTGTCAACCACCAGTTCCAAAACCAGTTTTTAACTTTGTTATACATACTTTACCAGGACCAATCCCAATTTTAGTAGCATCAGCTCCTCAACTTTCCAAATCTATAACAGCTTCTGGAGTTCCTGCGTTACCTGCGATAATAAAAGTTTGATCTTTCATATGAATTCGAATATGTTCAATAATTTTTTTAATTGATTCTGAATGGCCATGTGCTATATCAATAGTAATAAAATCCGGAACTAAATTTTGCTTTGTTAATTTTTCAACTAACTCATAGTCTTCATTTTTAACACCAAGTGATATAGATGAAACTAATCCTTTATTTTTCATTTCTTTAACAAATTGAACTGTGTCAATATTAAATCTATGCATGACATAAAAATAACCCTTTTTTGCAAACTGTTCAGCTATTTGTTGATTTATAACAGTTGCCATATTTGCTGGAATAACTGGCATCTTAAATGTAAATTTTCCTAAAGTAACACTTGTATCACATTCTTGTCTTGACGACACTATACATTTTTTAGGAAGCAGTTGAATATCATTATAGTCAAAAGCTATCAAATTTCTTATTTCTTCTTTCATAATAGACTCCTTTTGATGCAAACAATAAATAAGATACATAATTAAATATCAAAATAAAATTATAATCCAATATTATTCAAAATTTTACTTATGAAGAACAAAGATTATACTTTATTGATTTATAATTTTGTCGGTATTTTTAGATTGCCAACAAATGTATTATACATTTAATGAGAATAATAATAAATAAAAAAATCACACTTAGTGATTTTAATTAATTATAACAACCTCTCTTTTTTCACGAATGGCTGTAATTGTTATTTCTCCTGGTATAACAACCTTATCTTTTAAGTTATTTTTGAATGTTTCTAAAATTTCAAACATTTCGCTTTCATTTGATGCTATTGGGTCTATTATTATCCTAATTTGTCTTCCAGATTGAAAAGCATATGTTTTAGCAATTCCCGGTATTTCCTGACCTATTTCTTCAATTTGATTCATTCTTACGAAAAAATTTTCAATTGTGTCATTTCTGACACCAGGTCTTGAAGCACTTATAGCATCAGCAATAGAAACTATTATTGCTATTTCACTTTCTTTAGCTACATCATTATGGTGAGCTGCAATTGCATTTTGAACTATTTCATTTTCACCATACTTACTAGCTTGTTCAACCCCTAATGTAACATGGCTTCCTTCTCTTTCAAAATCTAACGCTTTTCCTATATCATGCAATAATCCTGCTCTTAACGCAGTTTTGGCTGATAAACCTAATTCTGACGCTATTGTAGAAGCAATCTTTGCTACTTCCACAGAATGTAAAAGAACATTTTGCCCATAACTAGTTCTGTATTTTAATCTTCCCAATAATTTTACAAGATTTTTATCCATGTCTAGTATGTTTAATTCATTTACTGTTTGATAACCAATTTCCAAAATATTTTCTTCTAAAAGTTCTTCTTGAATTTTTAATTCTTTTTCAATTCTTATTGGTTGAATCTTCTTTTCCTTCAATAATTTGTAAAGTGTTCTTGTAGCGATTTCACGTCTTATTGGATTAAAACAAGATACAGTAACAACTTTTGGTGTGTCATCAACAATGATTTCAACTCCTCCATAATTTTCAAAGGCTTTTGTATTTCTTCCATCTTTTCCAATGATTCAACCTTTTAAGTCATCATTTTCAAGCTTGACAACACTTGTTGTTTTTTCATTAACAATATCAGTTTTAAACTTTTCCATAGCAGAAAGAATAATATCATTAGATAGTTCTTTTGATCTAGAATTTGCAAAGTTTTCAGCTTTTTTAATTCTTGAAATAATTTCATGTTGAATTTTATTTTCAACATTTTTTAGTATTTCTTCTTTTGCTTCTTCTTGGGTAAACTCACTTAAATTTTGTAATTTAGTTGTTAATTCTTCTTGTTTTAGAATAAGCTTTTCTTTAAGTTTTTGTAATTTAATTTCTTTTTCATCTAATTGCTTTTTTTGTTGATTGTAAAACGTCTTTAGTTGGTTTAGGACTTTTTCTTGCTCTGCAATATTTTTTTGAGCAATTTCATGTTTTTGATGTTCTAAATAACAATTTTCATTAAATAACTTTTTTTCTTGATTTATTTCTCTATATGTATCTGAGAGAATTTGTTTTCTTTCTTTATTTGCTTTCTCTTTCTTCTTCACAATTAAGTGTTTTTGACTTGTAGAAAACATTATATAAAGTAATAAAGATAAGGTTATTATAAAGAAGATTATAAATATAATCATCAGTACAATAAATATCATTTTACTCCTTGTGCCATTAATTAAAATGACACTAAATTCATTATACCAAATTAAGACCTTTCATGTGCTTGCTACACTAAAAGGCCTTAATTTATTGATTAATTACTTCGATTATCTTTTTTTCAATTTCAGTTTGCAAGTTAGGATTTTTTTCAAATCATTCTTTAACTGCAACTTTGCCTTGACCAATTTTCTCTTTGTTATAAGAATATCAAACACCAGATTTATCAATAATATTATAAATAACTGCCATTTCAATTATTTCACTTTGTTTGTCAATACCTTTATTATAATTAATTGTTATAATAGTTTGTTTGAAAGGTGTTCCAACTTTGTTTTTAACAATTTTAACTTTTACTTTATTTGCCGAAATTTCTCCATTATTTATAATATTTTCACCTTTTCTTACTTCAATTCTTAAAGATGAAAAAAACTTTAAAGCTCGCCCACCAGTTGTCGTTTCTGGGTTTCCAAACATGACACCAATTTTTTCTCTTAGCTGATTAATAAAAATAACTGATGTATTTGTTTTAGAAATAATTCCATTTAATTTCCTTAATGCCTTGGACATCAGTCTAGCATGCAATCCAATATTTTGATCAGTCATTTCTCCCTCCAATTCAGCTTTTGGTACTAAAGCCGCTACAGAATCAACAATTATTAATGAAACAGAATTAGATTTAACTAATGTTTCTAATATATCTAATGCTTCTTCTCCATAAGAAGGTTGACTGACTAATAATTTATCAATTTGTACCCCAACATTTCTAGCGTATTTTAAATCTAAAGAGTGTTCTGCATCTATAAAAGCCGCTACTTTTCCTGTTTTTTGAGCTTCAGCAATAGCATGTAAAGATAAAGTTGTTTTACCTGAGGATTCTGGTCCAAACAATTCAATGATACGACCCATAGGATAACCACCAATCCCAATTGCTTGATCAATTAAAAAAGAACCTGATGAAATTGCTTGAATATCAAGATTACTTTTTTCTCCATAAATTATTAGTGCTTCTTTTCCATAATTTTTTTCAATAGCTTTAAGGGCTTCTTTTAATGAATCTGATTTTCAAATATCTTTTTCTGTGCTCACTAGAATCACCTCTTTTTTCTTTGTTGTAATTTCTTGCATAATTACCTCCTAAATATTTATTAAGGAAAATAATTAAATAATGCTATAAATATTCATTAAAACTTCTTTTACCGCATTTTTTTTAAATTCAACTCTTGATAAATTTAATTGCCTTATCTTTAGAACAATTATTTCTTCAAAAGTACACATGCATATATAAGCTAATCCTACTTCTTTATCTTCTAAAGAGCCAGGACCAGCATTTCCAGTAAAACTAATTACAACATCAGTTTTTGTAATTTTTTGAGTGTTTTTTGCTAATTCAATTGCACATTGTTTAGAAACAACTCCATATTTTTTAATAATTCGATCATTAACTTTTATAATGTCTTTTTTAAAATCGTTTGAGTAACAAATAAAAGCACCTTTAAAAGTTTTGCTTGCGTTTGGTATATCAGTAATTAAATTAGCAAAAAGTCCACCAGTAAATGATTCACAAGTAGAGATGGTTAAATTCTTATCAATTAAATATTGTACAAGTTTTTCCATATCTTTTTACCTCAAATTATTAAAAAATATGAGATTTTACTATAACCCACGTTTTGTACCCTAAGGCGTCAATCATCTATCTAAGATCAAAAGATCTTCTCTTAAAACATTCGTTTCTGTTTTTAGAGTTCCTTTACCAAAATTTAAGTTTCTTACTTATGGGGTTTACCGCGTTCCATCTAAAGGTTTCCCTTTTACTCGTCTCTGTGGCACCTTTATAAAATCACCGTGATTATAAAAATTTTAGGTTATTTATGCCGTCAATGTATAACATTGCCTATACTTATTTTTTCGTATAGCATAATCACTACAATCATCACAGATTGTGTAAGCGTGGAGTTTCCTCTACATTATTTTCAAATGCAGCGATTGACCATAAAATCTCTATTAATAATTATAAAGAATTTATAAATTTTTATTGTTATTATTAAATTTTTTCTTTTATTTCTCTAAGTGTTTCACGAATTTCTTCAATAGACTTAATAACATTAAAATCACTAAGTTTTTCTTTTGTAATTTGTTTGTTTTCTTCATGCAATTTGTTAATTGCTTTTTGATACATTGAAATATCGTCAGCATATTTTTTGTTTAAATCATTTAATTTATTAATAGATTTTTCCAAATCATTTATTTGATTAATATAATATTCTAAATCAATAGATACCTTATCTAAAAAATTATTTACTGATTCAATTTTGTATCCTGATAATTCTGTACCAAAGATTTTTTTTGTGATTTCTTGTGGTGTTATTTTGTTAGCCATATTTGAATTTCCTTTATTTTATTTTACATTGTTTTTAAAAAAATATTAATAATATTATATAAAAGGAGAATTATGATTCCATTAAAAAATAAAGGCATGTTTTTAGAAACGATTTTAAATATCACAAATAAAAAGTATAATGATGAAAACATTTGTTTAGTTAATAAAATACCAACTAATTTTAAAATATTGAGCAACGAATTCTCAGATAAAAGAACTTTTGTTTTTGATCAAAATTATAATTGTGATTATATAGGAGTTTACAAAGGTGAATATATAGAGTTTGAAGCAAAAGAAACAAGTAAAAAATATTTTGATTTCAATTTAATAAGAAATAACCAAAATGAAAAAATGCAAAAAGTTCACAATCATGGAGGTTTAAGTTTTTTAATTATTTACTTTTCTGAGTTTGAAACATATTTTTTAGCAGATTACATCAGTGTAAAACAATGAGTTTTTAACAACAAAAAAAGAGTTCCTTATGAATGATTTACCAAATTCGCATATGAAATTTTCTTATCAAGTGATTTAAAGTTAGATTATCTTAAAGGTATAAATAATATTTTAAAAAAATAAAAAAGTGGTCACCACTTTTTTTGTTAATTAAGTTTTTCTTTAAGTTGTTTAGCTGGTTTGAATTTTGCTGACTTAGATGATGCTATTTTAATAGGTTCTTTTGTTAAAGGGTTGATACCTTCTCTTGCGGCTCTTTCACTGATTGTAAATTTACCAAAGCCGGCGATTGAAACTTCATTACCTGACACTAATTCTTGTGCAATTAATTCAAATAATGAATCTACAATAGCTTCACATTCTACTTTAGAAATATTTTCATTTGACAATATTTCTGTTACTAATTCTTTTTTAGTCATTTTAACTCTCCTTGTTTATTAATGTTAAACTAATTTCACATTTTTAAATACATTATTTAAAAGTGAAATAGGCTTAGTATTATTATATAAAATATTGTAAATTATTTTGAAAAAATTCATATCTATTTCATATTTTTTTCCTATTTCATATGCAATTTTAACAGTTGGGACACCTTCAACAGTTAATGGGAAGGATTCTAATGCAAATTCTGCATCATTTACTTCAACAATTTTTAATCCTAATTTAAAATTTCTGGATTTGATTGATGATGCCGTTAAGATAAGATCACCCATTCCTGCAAAGTTTAAAGCAGTTTGAATTTTACCACCAAACTTTTCTGCAAATAAAAACATTTCATTTAAACCTATTGTTAAAAGACTCCCATGAGCATTATCACCAGCTTCAAACCCTTTTAAAATACCAGCTCCAATAGCAATCGCATTTTTTAAAGCTGCAAATATTTCACAACCAGGAACATCATCTGATGGATAAGTATAAAAGTATTCGTTTCTAAATACATCGCACAAATAAGAAGCTGTTTGTATATTATCAGAAGCTATCATTACAGCTGTTGGTTGTCTATCTACCACCTCTGATGCAATAGATGGGCCAAACAATGAGGAATATGATTTCATAACTTTTGAATTTTCAAAACTACTAATAATAGATTTAGAAAGAATATCCAAATTTACTTCATCTAAACCTTTGGCTGTATTAATTATGTGCATTGGTCTTTTGTGAAACTTTTTTATATCTTCTACAACATACTTAATTGCTGAAGTTGGAACTCCCAAAATAAGTATTTCAGTTTTTTCTAAAGCTTCAATCATAGATGTGGTTGCTTTTATATTTTTATTGATATTTGTGTTTGGAAAAAAAGTGGAATTTTTATGATATATATTTATATCATCAACTTGCTTTTCTACAATTCCATACATTACAACTTGATGATCATTATCAGCAAGCACGTTAGCTAAAGCAGTGCCATATGCCCCAGTTCCAATAATAGTTATATTTTTTGAATTCATAATTATTTCCTTTCTCTGAAAATAATATTTATAGGTACACCTTCAAAACCAAACTGCAATCTTATTTGATTTTCTATAAATCTTTTATATGAAAAGTGAACATAATCTGGATTGTTAACAAACAATACAAATGTTGGTAAATAAGCTTCTACTTGTGAACCATAATAAATTTTTAATCTTCCTCCATTAAAATTTGGAGCAGGGTTTATTAGTTGAGCCTTATTTAAAACTTCATTAAAAACAGATGTTTTAATTTTCTTAGTAAGTCCAACTTTTATATCTTCTATTGAAGAAAATATTTTACTTATTCTTGTTTTATCGCGAGTTGAAACAAACAATACTTTGGCATAAGCAAGATATTTAAAATATGATCTTATTTCTTCTTCTTTTTCTAAAATTTTCTTTTCTTTGTCTTCAACTAAATCTCATTTGTTAGCAACAATGATGATTGGTTTTTTTTCTTCAAAAGCCAGCCCGCCAATATTAGTATCTAAATCAGTTATTGTTTCAGAAGAATCTAGCATTAAAATAATTATATCACTTCCGTTTATTGTTGTTAATGATCTTAAATAACTATACTTTTCAATATTTCTAAATATTTTAGATTTTTTTCTAATACCAGCAGTGTCAACTATGGTGTATTCAATATTATTGACTTTAACAACTGAATCCACAGCATCAATAGTTGTTCCGGGAATTTCACTAACAATCATTCTTGTTTCATTTAGTAATGAATTTACTAATGATGACTTACCAACGTTTGGTCTTCCTATAATAGCAATTCTAGAGTTCATATCAGGATTTAAATCATTTGCAGAAGGTAATAACTTAATAACAGAATCTAGCAAGTCTCCAATACCAATTCCATGTGTAGCACTCATCATTATTGGTTCATTAAGCCCTAAACTCATATATTCATATTGAACATAATCATTAGTTTTTTTGTCATACTTATTAACCGCAAGTATTACTGGTTTTTTTGTCTTGTATAAAATTCGAGCAATCATTTTATCTTCTTCAGTTAGTTGCTCTTTATGGTTTAATACAAAAACTATTACATCAGCTTCTTCAATTGCAATTTCTGCTTGTATTTTAATTTCTTTTGCGAATGGTTGATCTTCTAATGTAATACCACCAGTATCAATCACTATAAATTCTCTAGTTAGCCATTCAGTAGTTCCATATATTCTATCTCTTGTAACACCTGGTGTATTTTCAACTATTGATTTTTTTTGTTTAATAATTCTATTAAACAATGATGATTTTCCAACATTTGGCCTACCAACTATTGCTACTATTCCTTTTTTCATAATTAAAGTACTTCCAATTCTTTTATTTTTTTAACTACCATATCAACAACTTGATCAATAGTTAAATGAGAATTATCAATATATCATGCATCAGGTGTAATTTGCAAAACATTTTGTTTATCTTGAATATCTCTTTTTTCAATCGCAAGTTCTATTTCTTTAATATTCTGATCTAAAATGCCATTAGCTTTATTTTGTTCATATCTTCTTTTAGCTCTCGCTTCAATTGATGAATCTAAATATATTTTTAAATCAGCATTAGGTAAAACAACACTAGTGATATCTCTTCCAATTTCAATGAAGCCTCCGCCTTTAACCATATTGCGCTGTTCATTGACCATGAATTCTCTTACTTCTTTAATTGGAGTAACAAAATTTATAAATTTAACAATGTCATTTTGTTGAATTCTTAGCTCGACATCAATGCCATTTAAAAGTACTTGATTATTTTTTATACTGTAGTTAAAAAATTTGATTTGATTAATTATTTCTTTTTTTGATTCAAAGTTTATTTTGTTGTTTATGCAAAGGAGTGTAAATGCTCGATACATCAAACCAGTATCTATAAATTCGTAATTTAAAATTTCTGAAACTTTTTTAAAAGTAATAGTTTTGCCACTACCAGCAGTTCCATCAACTGCTATCACTATTTTTTTGCTCATTTGAAGTCTCCTTTATTATGCTAATATACTAATTAAAATTCCTACTATTCCAATAAATGCAAATAAAGCGAATGCTATAAAAAATTTTTTAATTTTGTATTTAAATTTCTTTTTATTTCTTTCAAGCTCATGCATTGCACCGTTTTGTTCTGATTGTATTTTTTGAATAATCTCAGATTTATTTTTAATTGCTAAAATTTTATCTGAAATAGCTTTTTCTTGTTCTGGTAATAATAAATTCTTTGCCAATGTTTTATTATTAAATCCTGCATAATTAGTTTGCAAAACTTTACTGTTTTTATAATCTGTTATGTATTTGTTATTAATTTCTGTTAACTTATAAAACATATCTTTTAATTCAGCTGAATAAAAGTTTCTTTCATTAAAATGAGCACCTAATTGTTCTCCGTCAAATAAACTGATATCTCTTGTTTCTAAATCTTTTAAGTCACTTAAAACTTCATCAATTGATTCAATCAACTCATAATTATTAAAGTCAGACATAATATCGTGATCTAAATAAAACTTTATATTTTCATACTCAGTACTTAGTTTAGTTTTTAAACTTGTATAATACTCTTTATCAATTTTAATAAGTTCATCTAAAGAAGAGTTTACATAAGTGTCAAAATTAAAAATACCACTGTTTTCACTTATAAACTTATTTTTTTTCTCAATTTCACTCTTGAAAATTTCATTTCTAGATTGTAATTTTGCCATGCTACCTCTTTTTATTATTTATATTTTATAACAAATATCTTTGTTTTAATCACATAAAAAAAATAAAACTTAGTTTTATTCTTTAATCATTTTGCAAACATAAAAACCATCAGTATTATTTTCATAACCAAAAAGTTGTTCTTCATATATTTTTTTCATATTAGAATATCTACTTAAAAATTTTTCAATTTGATTTTGATTTTCTAATTTGTTGATAGTACAAGTGGAATACACCATTTCTCCACTTACTTTTAAATTTTGATATGCATTATCTAACAGGTTTGATTGAAGTTGAATAATTTCATTAATTTTATTTTTTGTATACCCTTTTAATTTAATTTCGGGTTTTCTTTTAAAAACACCAAATCCAGAACAAGGAGCATCAAGTAATATGCAATCAAACTTTTCTTCGAATTTCATAGATGTCGCATCTTTGCAAATTAGTTCTATATTACTACAACCTAATCTATCAATATTTTGTTGAATTAATTTTATTTTACTTTCATTAATTTCACAAGCAATTACTTTACCAGTATTTTTTAATTTACTTGATATATGTGTTACCTTACCACCAGGTGCTGCACACATATCTAATACATGATCATTTAGTTTTGGATCTAATATATTAACAACGTTAATAGATGCTGCGTCTTGAACAGTAATCAAGCCTTCAGCATACATACGGCTTTGTACTATAGGAACTTTAGTTATTAAACAATCTTTTGTAAAAGTTTTAATTAAAGATAATTCTTGTTTATAAGTTTGAAAAAAGTCTTCAAAAGAAATTTTTAAAGTATTGACTCTAAAGTATATCGATGGTTTTTTAGTAGAATCCTTTGCTAATTTCATTGCAATTTTTGATCCGTATTGTTCTTTAAATAAATTATAAAATGATTCTGGTAAAGAATTTTCAATAATTACTCTTTGTTCTTCAGATAATTCATTAAATGAAAATAGCTCTTGTTCATTATTAATAACTTTTTTTAAAGTTGCATTTACTAAACCAGAAAGTCTTGGATTAATTTTTTTAGCAATACTTACAGCTTCATTAACAACAGCATATAAAGGAATAGTTTTTAAAAACCTTATTTGATAAGCACTCATTCATAAAAGAATTTGTATATCTAAATTAGTTTTTTTATTATCAATTAATTTACTAACAGTTTTTTCCAACAATATCTTATTAATTATTGTTCCATGAACAATAGCAAAAACAAGATTCTTAAATTTTTGGGGGATATCTTTTTTTGAAATTTCATTTAATAAAATATTTGAAAAAGCTTTATGTTTAAAAACTTTTTGCAAACATTCAAAAGCTATTTCTCTTGAATTATTAGTCTTCATCATTTGCATCATTTCTTTGATTTATGCTAAAAAAATTTACTTTAAACATTAATTTTTGAATTTTAAAATCAATAAACTCTTTTGAATTAATTTTATTAAAATCACCATGGGCTAAAACTTTCTTGTAAACTTTGTTTGAAAGTATTTCAACTAATTTACTTTTTGCATCAAAAGAATCAGCTTGTTTTATATCTTCTTTTTTATTTGCTGCAGTTTGAACATTTTCTTTCCAGTGGTCAACAAAGAATAAATATTTTTCTTCTACTATTTCATTTACTATTTCAACAAGTTTTTCGTATTTAGAAGCCTCACCACTAACAATACATTGTTCTCTTATTAAAATATCTGTTATTTTGGCAACAGCATTTTCAACTGAATCATTTTCAACAACATAATCATAACTATGTTTTAAAGGTATTTCTAAAAGAGCCTTATCAAGTCTCTGTTTAATAACTTCATCAGTTTCCGAATTTCTACCTTTAATTCTTGTAGCTAATTCTGTTATGTTTGGGGGCATTAAGAAAATTGAAAGAACGTTTGCTTCATTTCGAAGCACTTGTGTTGCACCATCAACTTCAATTTCTAATATTACATTTTTTGAGTTTTTAAGCTTTTCTTCTACATATTTTCTAGGAGTTCCATATGAATTACCAACAAATGAAGCATGCTCTATTAATTCATTATTTACAATTGCTGATGCAAATTCTTCTTTTGAAACAAAGTAATAATTTACTCCATCAACTTCACCATTTCTAGGTTTTCTAGTTGTCATTGATATTGAGTATTCCAAATTTAATTTTTTATCTTGAAGTAGTTTTTCATTAACGCTTCCTTTTCCAACTCCACTTGGTCCAGATATTATAACTATTCTACCTTTTTTGTTTGACATTTTATTTCTCCAGTCTTAATATGTATAGATTTTTTTTATTATAACCTTTATGTTTAATTAAAACAAACTCTTTTAGTAATTCTATTTCTAAAACAACTTCTGATTCTAAAATGATAACTCCTCATTTATTTAAAATTTTGTTTTTTAAAAGCGAATCAATTACTTGATTATAAGATTCAACTTTTGCAAAAGGCGGGTCTAAATAAACCAAATCAAAACTTTGCTTATTTGATTGCAAGATTTGTAATAAAAAAATGTAATCATAATTAGTGATATTATATTTTTCATTATTGGTCTTATTTAAATTTATTTTTATTACTTCAATAGCTTCTTTTGAAATGTCATTTATTCAAGCCTCTTGAATTCCTCTGCTTAAACCTTCAATAGTTAAAGCACCAGATCCTCCAAAAATATCTAAGCTTTTTTTATTTTCAAATAAAAAATAGTTACTCAATATATTAAATGCATCTTCTTTAATTCTTGTTAAAGTGGGTCTTGTATTCATCCCATTCAAAGATTGCAATTTCATACCTTTATATTTTCCAGATATAACGTGCATATTTTAATCCTCAAATTTCTTATTTAAAGTAAACATATCTTTTAATATTTGAATTTTAGTTGTGTGTTCATTTTGTGCGGAAACTAACTTAACATGTTTACTACTTAAACAAACATTAACTATTCCGTTTTCAGGAACTTTATTACTAACTCCATCAACAATTATCTCAACATCCTTTATCCCATCAAGAATAACTTTAATATGATGATTCTTTGAAAGAATAATTGGTGCGTGTATAGTTCTAAAAATATTATTAGAAACTGGTGCCATTTCTAGCATTTGGAAGATATTAGTTTCATCAATAATAACAGCTCCACCTTGAGATTTTGAAAAACCAGTGCTTCCACTTGGGGTTGTAAATGCTAATCCTGTTCCTTTAAACTCTTCTAATAATTCATCATTAATCAAAACAGAAGCTCTTAATGGTCTTTTGCTATTTAATATTTTAATTTCATTTATAGCTTTATAATGATTTGCTTCTAATAAAGGTATTAGTAAGGGTTTTGTTCTTTTTAAACCATCAATTCTTTTTTTGATATCTTCAATTCTGTTGTGATTAGTATAAAAACCTATCCCACCAGATTTAACTGGTATAAATAAAACATTGTCTAAAATATGATTATACTGCTCAGCAGCTGTTAAAAAGGTTCCATCACCACCAATAACAAAAATAACTTCTGGATTAAGTTTATCTTCAATTCAGTTGTAGTCTTTAAGAACTTTTATTATCTTTTCTGCTTTTTTTAATGAATCTTTGTATTCATTTTTAACAATTGTATATCTCATGTATCCACCTTTATGTTTTATAAATATCTTACCTAAAATATACATAAAAATCATATATAATATATTTAAAAATTAAGGAGATCATTATATGAAAAGAATGGTAACTGGTGTTACTTCTAGTGGAAGTCCAACACTTGGCAATTATCTTGGTGTTATTCGTGATTTAGCTAATTATCAGAATGAATATGATTTATTTATTTTTGTTGCTAATTTACATGCAATCACAGTGCCTCAAGATAGTAAAAAATTAAAGGAAAAAACAAAAGAGGCATTTGCAATTTACTTAGCTTGTGGAATTGATCCAGAAAAGTCTACAATCTTTGTTCAATCTGATGTTATTGAGCATACACAATTAGGATGATTATTAACAACTCAAGCAACAATGGGTGAGTTAAGTAGAATGACACAATTCAAAGATAAATCTTTAAGAAGTCAAGATAATATTTCTATCCCAGCAGGACTGTTTACATATCCTTGTTTAATGGCTGCTGATATTTTATTATACGATCCAAGTTATGTTCCTGTTGGAGTTGATCAAAAACAACATTTAGAGTTAACTAGAGACATCGCTGAAAGAATGAATAATAAATATGGTGAAACACATATTGTTCCTGAAGTTATGTTGACTAAAAGAAATATAAAAATAATGGATCTTCAAGATCCTACTAAAAAAATGAGCAAATCAAGTGATAATCCTAAAGCAATTATTTTTATTTTAGATAGTGAAAAAGATATTAGAAACAAAATTAAAGCAGCTGTTACTGACAGTGAAAATTTGATTAAATATGATACAGTTAATAAACCTGGTGTTTCTAATTTAATTAATATTTATTCTATTCTTACAAACAAAACAATTAAAGAATGTGAACAACATTGAAAAAATAAAACTTACAAAGATCTTAAAGATGATGTTAGTGAAGTTTTAGTCAATACTTTAAACCCTATAAGACAAAAATATGAAGAATTGCAAAGCAATAATCAATTGTTAGAAGAACTAATGAAACAAGGTGCTTTTAAAGCTCAAAAAGTAGCATATAAAAAATTACAAAAAGTTCAAAATAAAATGGGGATAAATATATTTAAAAAATAAAAAGTTGAAGACACATCTACTTAATAATTATAAAAAACACAGTTATTGCTTGAACTGTGTTTTTTATAATATTTTTTATTTTTTATTTTGAATTGCTGTACGAACTTTTCTCATATATTCAATAAGTTCTTTTTTAGTCATATCACGTAAATTAACATTTTGTAATTTTGCAGTTAGTTCTTTTTCAATTGCTACTTCTCTCAATTTATTTGAGTATTTTTGCAATTCATGTCTTTCTTCTTCAATTACTTCAGATCCATCTATTTTAGCACGCTCATCAGCTGAGACTTTTTTCTCAACTGGTTTTACAGTTGGGGGTTTAGGTACGGATTTAACTTCTGCTTTTTTAGGTTCAAATTCAACTTCTTCAGCTAAATGTTCTTTGTATTTAGCTTCCATTTTTGATAAGAATTCATTAGCTTCTTCATGTGAAACTTCAGGTTTAGATGCTAAGTTTTCAACTTTTTTCTCAACTGGTTTTACAGTTGCTGTTTTAGGAGCAGATTTAACTTCTGCTTTTTTAGGTTCTGCTTTAACTTTTTCTTTAATTTCAACTTTATTAATGGTTGTTATTCCTGAATTTAATGCTTTATCTGCAGCTTCAACTAATCCTTGAAAAACTTTTGCATCATTAATAGCTAATTCTGATAACATTTTACGGTTAACATCAATATTTGCTAATTTTAAACCATTCATAAATTTTGAGTATGATAAACCATAAGGTCTAACAGCTGCATTAATACGAACAATTCATAGTTTTCTAAAATTACGTTTGTTTTGTTTTCTACCAACAAAAGCATAAGCCATAGAACGTACTACTTGTTCATGAGCTTTCTTATATGAAGATTTTTTAGTTCCATAATAACCTTTAGCACGTTTAATTCAACGCTTTCTTCTTGCTCTGGTAACTTTACCAAATTTTACTCTTGCCATTTTGTATCCCTATCCCTTTCTTACTTTTGAAGTAATCCTTTAATTCTTTTCATGTCTGTTGTGTGCACTATTGTTGATTTCTCTAAGTGACGTTTTTGTTTTGTTGTTTTTCCAGTAGCACGGTGAGATCTATAAGCCTTACCTCTTTTTAAAGTACCATTTTTCTTAACAGTAACTCTTTTTGCTAATGATTTTTTACTTTTCATTTTTGGCATAATATATAATTCCTTTCAATACTCTTTCTAATTATTTTTTTGGCACTAAATACATATCTAAAAATCTTGAAGTTAATTTTGCTTCTTTTTCAATTTTAGCAGCATCTTCAATTTCTAAATAAAATTTATTTATTGTCTCCATACCTTGATCCATATAAGCAATTTCACGACCTCTAAATTTTAGAGAAACTTTAACTCTATCTCCAGCTTCTAAAAATTCACGAGCTTTCTTAGCTTTTACTAATAAATCATGTTGACCAATATTAACAGTAAGCCTAACTTCTCTATTTTCTACTTTAACTTGATTCTTTTTAACTTCTTTTTGTTTTTTTTGTTGTTGGAATTTAAATTTACCATAATCAACAATTTTACAAATCGCAATTCCATCAGCTTGTTGACCTACTTGAAATAAATCTAATCCTCTTTCTTCTGCTAAACGAATTCCGTCTAGTTTTGAAATAGGTCCTAATTTTTCTCCATTGTCGCCAATGATTAGTACTTCTCTAGCTCTGATAAAGTTATTTATAGGCTCTTGAATTTTAACTGGTTTTGTATTGTTTCTTCTTTGATCCATTAATGATCTCCTTTTTAGATAAATAAAATGTGTGCCGTCAAAAATTAGATAGCACACATAATAAAATAATATTTTTAAAAATAAGTTTATTATTACCACTTCAAAAAATTGGTGGTGAGCTTGTGCTTCTTTTTCTTTTAACCATTTAATTATATCAATTTTTTTATTATTGTGAATTATTTTGACATGAAAATGAAAATAAAAAAAACCAAATTTGGTTTTTAGTAATTAAACTAATTGAGCGATTAATTCACCTTTAGCAACTTTTCCAGTTTTAATTATTTTAATTTCTTTACCTTCTTGGTTTGTAAAAATAATTGGAGTAGTGATTGAAGGCACTTTTGGTTTTACAAAAGCTAAATCAACATTAACTAATTTTTCTCCAGTTTTAATTTTTTGATCTTGAGATACATGTAACTCAAAACCTTCTCCGTCAAGAGTAACTGTATCTAAACCAATGTGGATTAATAACTCTACACCTGATGAGTGTTGAATGCCATATGCATGCTTTGTTTGAAATACACTTACTAATTTTCCATCAATAGGAGAAACAAATTCTCCATCAGCAGGAATAATAGCAAAACCATCACCCATCATTTTTTGACTAAATACTTCATCATCAACTTTATCAAGACCAACAACTTCACCATTAACTGGAGCATAAATATTTATTTCTTTATTTTTTTTACCAAATAATCCCATTTTTTCTCCTTTAGAATTTAATTTTTATTTGCTTTTATGTAATTAATTATAAATACTTTTTAATTTTAATGATAAATATTTTCTTAAAAAGTAGAATAAAAAATAATATTTTAGATAAAATAATTATTAGTTGAAAAAAACATAGAAGTATTTAAATATAGGAGAAAAAATGATTTTAAAATTTTTTAGGAAAAAAGACAATAGTGTAAAAATACAAAAATATGATGAAGAGATAAAACGATTAGAACAAGAAGATTTTTCTTCGTTATATAATCAAGATATTTCATATCACAATTATGGTTATGTTCACACTTTTAGAACAATATCTGATGGTTTGAGATTACAAAATGTAAAACAGTTTTCAGCAGGAATTTTAGCTGGGTTTTGAATATCTTTGGCTTATGTTGGGGCTATATTAGCATCATATTCTTTAGGTGGGGATGCGTGAGCTTCATTGGGTAAAATAGTATTTAGTGCAGTTTTTGCAATAGTTATTGTATTAATAAGTTTTCTTGGAGGAGGATTTGTTACAGCACACATGTGATATAACAGGACAATGTTTAAAGGTGTAGAACGCTGAACAGTCTTTATGAAAGCTTGTGGTCTTGTTTATTTGGGAAATATAATAGGAATGTTTATTGTTGTTATTATATTTCAATTATCAGGAACAATGACTGGTGAAGGTAACTTAATATGAGAATACTTTTTGCATAATTTTATAGAAAAAAAACTCTATAATGTTGGGCATGTAATGATTGCAGGTTTTGGTTTAAGTGCTTTAACAAGCAAAATTATTTTACAAGCAGTTTTATGAACATTCATGAGTGCTATTTTGTGTAACTTCTTAGTTTGTTTAGCAACTCAAGGGTCTAAATCTACAAAAGGAAATGCTGTAGCGTCAATGATTATGTATTTATTTATTTTATTTTATTTTGCTATTGGTGGATATCAACATTGTGTAGCTAACTGGTTTATTGCTTGAATGATTATAACTAATGCTATTCTTGCTTACCAACAGATTGATAATAATTTAGTTTGGATTTTTTTATTAATAAACATTCTTCCTTCAATATTGGGTAACTGAGTTGGAGCTTTAATAATTGGTTATTTCATGGGAATATTTAATAAAGAATTTGACGCACTTTTAGTTAAAGAAGCAAAATTAAGATTTTTAAGAGAAGAAGTTTTAAGATTAAAATCAAAATAAATAAAAATACCAATCCCGCTTGATTGGTATTTTTTATAAACTAACTATTTATTCTTTTTTATCATTAACACTAAATACTGATAAACCAATTCAATTGATTAGGTTAAAAGAAAGTATCGAAGTAATTATGAAACCAACTTTGGCAATAATCCCATTTGCAATTACAAGTCTTGATGCAAAGATAATATTTAAAATGTTAACAACAGTTAATGAAGAAGCTGTAACTAAGGCTATGATTAAATATTTATCAAATGATTCTCATGGGAATTTATCAATTAATTTTTTTATTGATTCACTGGGTAGTTTAATATCACCAAATTCTAAATAATGATTAACCATATCAACAAAAGTTTGTTTTGGTAAAATCTTTTCAACTAATTCTCTTATTTGATCAGCATCAAGTGTGCGAGATTGACCATCTATTGTTATTGTTATGCCTTCGGTATTAATTTTTTTCATTAATTCTTCATACATTTCATCAGGATTAAAACTTTGCTTAATTTCATCAATAAAAGACTTTAGTTTGTTTTCTAAATAAGAAACAGTTGAATTTAAACCAGTTTGAATTTTTTCTTTACCAGCTCAAAAGTAAATCAGTCCAAGAATGACTACTAAAAATATTGTCAAAAAAATTAATGATGATGATCCAAAAAGATTCATGATTAACCCAACATTTCTTCTTTTTAATTTTTTTTCAAATGTTTTTTCTTCTTTTAAAAGATGTTGTTTGTTACATGTTCTCATATTCTCCTTTTTTATTAGTAATTATATACTATCACTTTTTCAGATAATAAAAAAATCTATGCTCTTACATAGATTATATTACTTTTGACGTTGTTGAATTTCTTCGAGTTTTTCGTTAATATGCAGTGAGCAAAAGTATCAAGTAAACTTTTTGTAAATTGGTTCAGCAGTTGTTCATTGATTATTTGTTGAATTCATATCTAAAACTCTTTCAGCAAATGAAGCAGATGCACTTTGTTCACAATCTTTAATGTAGCATTTCATCTTTTAGTTCTCCCATTCTGTCTTCTCTTATCTCTCTTAATAAGTTTATATCATTTGTTTCTTTAATTTGTTTAATATATGCTTTAGATTTAGATTTCATTATTTTTACACTATTATTTGATCTAAACTTATATCCTCTTTCATGATTTATTTTTAATAAAATAATAACTATTAATATAGTTATAACTCCAATTGCAGCAACAATAGGAATTCATGTTTGACCAGCATACTTAAAGTCAACAATCATATTTCCATCAATAACATATTTAAAATCAGTAGCACCAACATATCCAGCTTGTACAATATTAATTGAATAGCGTATTGGGTGAAAATAAATAAGTATATTTAGTCATTGATGATCTGTGATGGTTGAAAATGGAAATCCTAAACCCAAAAAATAAGTTGAAAAAAAATAAATTAATAATCCAAACATTAATGATCATTTGGCATTGGGAATTATTAAATAAATAGCTATTGCAGTAGCACAACAAGTAACTCAACACATAATTAAACCAAATATTAACATTGGTAAATTAGCTGTTCAAGTAATTTGACCTGGAAAAAAAGAAACAGATATAATAACTAGTACCAAACATATAATTAATGTTGAAACAAAGTTAAATGCTAATAACGATGCTTGTTTAGTAACTCCGTTAATATTTGTCATTTGTAATTTATCTCTAAAGGTTTTTCCTTTTCAATCAAGTAAAGTTCTTAAATATATATACATAGAGTTTCTGGTCATAGCAACACAAATTCCAGATATCATTAAAAAGTTGTCTCCATCTTTAAATGTTAATCAACAAAGAACGGTATAAAAAGTAATAAACACACCTAAGAAAATGTTCATTGGGCTAGCAAGTCAGTTTTTAGCTTGTATCACAAATAAAATACTAAATACTTTATATTCTTTTAGTAGCTTTTGCATATTAATCACCTGGTCGCTTTCTAACTTTTTTACTTTTAAAGTCATTTTGAATTTTATCTATCTCAGATATTCTTATAAATTCTTTTAATTCATTAACTGATGATGACTTTTTAATCATTTCAATATTTTCTAAGTTTATAGCTACGCCTTTATATTTTGCATACCTACGTGTTCCAAATCTATATTTTTTGTTCATAGCTATCATAAATAATAGCGTAAAAAATATTATAAAAAATACAGATATTAATGATGGTAATCATCACCCATTATCACCATAACCAAAGTTTTGTTGTTCTAATCAAGAACCTTCTCAACTTTCACCTGGATGTAAAGGTATTGGTAGTGACATATTTCCAGAAGTTCCAACTCAAGCTGCTTGCATAATATTCAATACATATCTGTGCGGGAATAAATATGAAACATAGTATATAACTTTGTATTGTCCAACTGTTGATCATGGAATTCCTAATCCTAATAAGTACATAGCTATATAATAAGAAATTGATGACAGAATCAATACATAGTCTCTTTGTTTAAAGGCAACAGACAATCATAAAGCCATAATGTTTGACAAAATAATATTTAATCAAAACCCAGCTAAAAAAGGTGCTCATTGGACATTTTCCAATATCACTCTTTGTGAACTAAACATCATTGCTAAAGCAAACAAAATTAAAGCTATCACTATATTAACAATTCAGTTAAAAAGAAGAATTGTAAAGTAGAATAATTTTTTAGAAATAGGAGTTGTTAATATATTTCTAATAAATCTTGTTTCTCTTCATTCAACAAGAGTACAATTCAAATTGTATTCGGCATTTCTAATAGTTGATATACCGATTGCTGAAGCTAAAACAAACGCATCAGTTGATATACCTCCTTCTGTTGGCTTAAAAGCTACTCAACAAAGCATAGTAACACTACATAGTAAAAAACCTAAAACTATATTAACAGGGTCAGAAAAATAATTGATTGTTTGGATTTTTAATAATTTACATACAACTCTCAATTTGCTAGATTTCATATTAGTCATTTCCTTTTTTAAAAGTAGATGACTCAATTTTTTTAAATTGTTGTTTTAAAATTTTTTTTCTAATAGTTTTTTGTTCTTCTTTTATGTACTTTTCTTTCAGTTTAGTTAATTGTTTTTTTTCACTTTCAGAAATAGTCGAACTTAATGTATCACCTTTAACAATAACCATTTCATTATTAAAAGTTCTTTTTAATTCTTTTTGTAAATATTTTTCAATATTTCTAAAAGTCTTTTCATATTTTTGATATGGTGAAACAAGGTAAACTTTATTAAAGGTTTTAATTGTTGCTTTAATTTTAGTAGATATTATTTTTATTCCAGCACTGTCAATATATGATATTGATAAATTATCAATATTAGTTTTTAAATCTAAAACTGCTGCATAAGAATTATTAATTGTGTTATTAATTTTAGCATTTGGATGTTCTTCACGACTTAAGTCATCAATAATCCCTTGTATAACACTAATAATCTCTTCTAACTTAGAATTAATGTTAATAAATAATTTTGATTTATTTTTAATTCTGTTCTCTTTAATAATCTCTTCTCTAAAAATAGATTTAGTATAGTCAGAAATAGTTCTAAATTCCCCTCTAACATCACTAATTGATTTATCATCAAAAACTTCTCCATCATTGATATAAATAATTCTTGTGGTTGTATTTTCTAAAAAATAGTTACTTGGGTAATTTAAAACAACAGTATTGCCATTGCTAATATAATCTTTTAAAAATCTAGATATTTTCTCCTCGTATTTGAAATCAATCCCTGATGAAAGATCATCAATTAATAATAATTCAGGTTTGTTGATTAATGCTAAAAATATTGCATACATTTGCAATTTGATAATAGATAATTTTGATAATTGTTTATTTTCAATTTCGGTGATTCCAAAAACATCTTTTAAAATACTAATTCACTCTAAATCTTCAACTTGATAAATGTTATATCATAATTGATTGATATCCTTTACTTTAAATCCAACAGGTCAAGCCTGTTCTCTTTTTTGAAAACCAATACTTTTTAAAATATTTTCTTCTTTAAAATTATATTTTATTGTTCCAGTAGTTTTTTCAAGATTGTTAGCAAGTATTCTTAAAAGAGTAGTTTTCCCACTACCATTAGAACCAAGTAATGATATACATTCACCACGGCCAATTTTTAAATTAATTTTTTTTAAAGCTCAAGTGTGTTTATCATAAACCTTAGAAATATTTTCAACTTCAACTATGTTTTTTTTATCAAATATTACCTTTATATCTCTATCTTGCATTTTTATATTACCTTTTATATAACATATATTTTATTCCTAAAAATAAAAAAAAGAATCTAAATCAGATTCTTTTTTCATTTTTATTTAATGAAAGCTTCTAACTTTACAGGATCCATAAATCCTACATTTTTATTTTTAGCTTCACCATTTTCAAAAATCATTAAAGTTGGTATTGACATAACCTCATATCTTTTTGCAATATCAGGTACTACATCAACATCTAAATCAACAAATTTAACTCCTTGTGTTCGCTTAGCAACTAAGTCAACAATAGGCATTTGCATTTTACATGGCCCACATCAAACAGCATTAAAATCTACTAGTGTTTTACCTGTAGCAACCAACTCATCAAATTCTTCAACAGTTTTTATTTTTATTAATTCTGCCATAATATAATTCTCCTTTTTATATATTAATATTTTATATCAATAACAAAAGTTTTGTCTTATTAAGCAATAACTAATTTACCTTTTTTAACATCTATTGTTTTTCATAAACCTAAAATAGTAGCCATTGTGAAAGTTCCTACAACAATTGCTAAGATATATAAACTTATTCCTAATCCTATAGCAGCACTTGAAGAACTAACCAAATAAGATTTTAAAAGGGGGAATACAGCAACTCCTCCATGAGGTGCACCAAGAGTAATTTTGAAAGCACCAACAAGAAGTCCAGTGATTGTTCCACCAGCCATTCCTGAAACAGCTATGCGTTTTGGATCAGTTATCATAAATGGAATTGCACCTTCTGTAATGAAAAATGCACCTAATAATCAGTTAGATTTTGCAGCATCTTTTTCTTTTAAAGTTCAAACTTTTCTAAACATAATTGTTGAAACAGCAATTCCAAGAGGTGGAATCATACCAGCTGCCATTGCAGCTGCCATTATTGTTGTTAATTGAGGATTATCATTTAATGAACCTAAACCCCCACCAACTGATAAAGTACCTAAAGTATATGCTATTTTATTTATAGGTCCACCCATATCAACACACATCATAAACCCGATAATCATAGCAACTAGTATTAATAGATTTTGTTTTGACAATCAAATTAATCCTGATTTAATACCATACATTGTATAACCTAATGGGATATTGATTACAAACATTGTTAAACAAATACCTAATAATGAAAACACAGGAATTAAAACAATATCTCTAACTCCATGAAAACTTTTATTGAATTTTTTAAATGCCATTGTTAGACCAAATACTATAAGTCCTGCAGCATAAGCTCCAACCATACCACCAATAAATCCTGAATTCATTGGTATATTATTTGGTATTAATTTTGACCAAAGACCTGATCATCCTGAATGAGTATCTGAATATGCAAATCCACCGGTCCCATCTGCTAATAAACCAGCAATCATTCCTGGCATTAAACCTTGTGGACCAACAATTGTATATGCAATATATGCAGATAAAATAGGTACCATCATCATCATTGAAGTTTTGCCAATAGCTGAGAATCAACCAGCAACTGGACTTACTGTACCAAAGTTACCACCAGCTTCACCATTACCGGCTGCAAAATCAATTAAGAACCCAATTCCTAATATAATACCACCAGCAACAACAAATGGTAACATTCTTGAAACCCCGGCTAACAAATTACCTTTAACTTCAGCAAATTTTTTCAGTGAAAATTCACCACCTGATTCTTCATCATTTCCTGAAACATTTTTTCCAGTAATTGTTTTACCATCTTTTCCAAAATTTTCAATTAGTTCTTTACCATTGTAAATACCATCTTTGGTTGAAGTTTCAATAATTTGTTTTCCTGAAAATCTATTCATACCTGCAATGTTTTTGTCGCGAGCTAAAATAATAACTTTAGCATTATCAACTTCATCTTGTGTAAGTTTATTTTCAGTTCCACGTCTACCTTGAGTTTCAATTTTAACACTTAAACCTAAATTAGTAGCATATTCTTCAAGTTTTTCAGCTGCTAAATATGTATGTGCAATGCCTGTTGGACATGCAGTAATACCTACAACATCATAAACTCCATCTTTAGGTGCAATTTTTTTGCTTTCCACTTTAACTTCTAAAGCTGAAATAAAACTTTTAAAGTTTTTAACTTCCATTAATGCTAATCTAATTTCTTCTTTAACTAATACTGTTGAAAGTTCACCAATAGCAGCTAAATGTGTATCACCACTTGTGTCGTTTGTTGCAATCATGAATACCAATGATACTGGTTTATTATCCATGCTTCCTCACTCGATAGGATTTTTTAATTTCATAAATGCAATAGTTGGTTTTGTTACAACTTCATTTATTGCATGTGGTGTTGCAATCGCATCACCAATTCCAGTTGAAAATTCACCTTCTCTTTTTAAAATTGCTTCTTTAAATACTTTTTCATCTGTAATTACTTTTTCAGTTTTTAATTTTGAAACTAAAAAATCAATTACTTCTTTTTTTGTTTTTAAATCAGCATCAAAGAAAGAAAGTTTATTTTGAAATAACTTTGTTAATTCCATATATTCTCCTATATTCTTTTTACTTGAATTGTTTTAAATAATTTTTCGATTTCATCTTTTGAACCTAAACCTTCTGAAAAAGCAGTAGCTCCCCCAGCTGCTGAAGCGTATTGTAAAGATTCTTCAATAGTTAGATTTAATGAAAGTCCATAAGTGAAACCACCTATCATACTATCTCCAGATCCAACCGAATTAACTAGTTTACCTGCAGCTATACCTGTATGAAATATTTCGTTGTTTTCACTAAAATAATAACTTCCTTTTGAACCCATACTAAATAATACGTTTCTAGCACCCATATCTTTTAGTTGTTGAATCATTTTTTGAATTTCATCAAATGAATATTCTTTAAATTTAACATTTAGAATTTCACAAATCTCTTCAATATTAGGTTTAATTAGAAATGGTTTAGCTTTTAAACCATTAACCATGTTTTCTTTTGAAGTATCTAATATAAACATACCTTTTTTATCATTCACTATATTTCCAATTTCATTATAAATATTATTATTTATTCCAATTGGTAAACTACCAGAAGCTATAACAATATCAGCTGGTTGGATTTTTTTTTCTAAAAATTCTAATAATTGATGAATAGTGTGTTTACTAACTTCAGACCCAACACCGTTAAGTTCAGTTTCGGATTTTTTGGCTAGATTTTTTATTTTGAAATTTGTTCTTGTTACACCTTTATTTAAAATAAAATGATTAGATAAACCTATTTTATTAAATTCTTCAATAAATATATGTTTATTTTCTTCACCTAATATTCCAACAGAAATTACATTTGCATTTAAATTATTCAAAATTATTGCAGTGTTAATTCCTTTACCTCCAATTTTTTTATAATCTCTTTGGTAATAATTAGTTTCATTTAAATTGAACCCATTAGTTTCTATTGTGTGATCTAAGGCAGGATTTAATGTAATTGTATATATCATTTTTCCTCGTTCTATTTTCTTATCAAATTTACTTTATCTTCTCTCGCAAATAAGTAAAACGACTTTTTATTAAACTTACTTGAATCTGCAAGCCCATAAGTTTGTTTTGAACATTTTATAATCTCTATTTTTACTTGAGCATGTTCTGAATTTGTTGTGTAGAGGTTGAATTGATCATCAATAGCATTTATTCCAATAAATGCTTTATCAAAACTATAATTAGCTATTGATTGAATAGCTTCATAACCAATAATAGCCCCAGTTACTGGCTTAAATTTGCCGCCAAGTAAATAAACTTTTTGATGACCTTGCTTCATTAGTTCTAAAACGTTATAAACTGAATTAGTTACAATTTTTAAATTCAAATCTTTTGGTAAAAATTTGCAAACATAAAAACCATTAGAACCTGAGTCAATAAAAATTGACTCATTTTTTTTAATTAATTTGATTGCTTTTTTTGCAATTAAAATTTTTTCATCAACATTATTGTTTAATTTACTTTCAAAAAAGTCTTCCATGACCAAACTTGAATCGTTATATTCAACACCACCATGCATTTTATTGATTAAACCTTCTTTAAGCAATTCATTCAAATCACGCCTTAGTGTAGACATTGGTATATTTAACTTTTCTGATAAAACTTCATTATAAGATATTCCTTTTTCTTTTAAAAAATCTATAATAAGTTTTTTTCTTTCAAATTTAATCATTTTACCTCCACATAAAAATTATAAACCTAAAATAACTTTAATGGTTTATTTTGGTTTATTTTGGTTTATTTTATTTTTTTAATTTTATTTTATTAATTAAGTTATTGACAAATTCACTTAACAAAATTGTTATTTGTTCTTCACTGCCATACATTCTAAAAGTGACTGTTTTATTTGTTTTTTCAGTTTCACCAATAACTAGTTGGTAAGGTATTTTTTTAATTTGCGCGTCTCTTATTTTATAACTTAATCTTTCATCTCTATTATCAATGTGAGTTCTAATGAAATGTTTTTTTAATTCATTTCTAACTTCATTAGCATAACTTTCATTAGTTTCATCACCAATAGGAATAATTTCTACCTGAGTTGGAGCTAATCATAAAGGCAATATTCCTTTTGTTTGTTCTAATAAAGTCGCTACAAATCTTTCATAAGTTCCGATTAATCCTCTATGAATCATAATTGGAGCTTTATACTCTTGATTTTGATCAATATAAGTAACATCAAATTTTTTAGGTAATAAGAAATCTAATTGAATTGTTGAAACAGTTATTTCATGATTTTGCGCTGTTTTGATTTGGATATCTAATTTAGGACCATAAAAAGCAGCTTCCCCAATACATTTCTTATAATCAAGATTTAAATCTTTTAACACATTTTCTAAAGCTATTTCAGCTTCGTTTCACATTTTATCATCTTGATAGTATTTAATCTTATCTTCAGGGTCTCTTAAACTTAAACTTAAATAATCAATTTCAATTTTAAAAGTATCAAGAACTTCAGTTACTAATTTATAGATAGCTTTGAATTCTTGTTCGACTTGATCTGGTCTAACAAAAATATGGCTATCGGTTAATTCCATAGCTCTAACTCTTTCAAGACCAGTTAAACTGCCACTTGACTCATATCTGTGTTGTAAAGCATGTTCTGCTATTCTTAAAGGTAAATCTCTATAACTTCTTTGTTCTTGTTTATAAACAGCGATGTGATGTGGACAGTTCATTGGTCTTAAAATAAATTGTTCTTCATTACCAGCACCACCATTAAATGGTTGAAACATATCTTCTCCATAATGATCTCAATGACCTGATTTTTTATATAAATCAATAGTCCCAATAACTGGAGTAGTTACATGGATATAATCATACTCTCATTCTTTTTCTTTTAAGTATCTTTTGATTTCTTCTTTAATAATTGTTCCATTAGGCATTCATAAAGGTAAACCCGGACCAACTAGATTATCAATTCCAAACACATTAAGAGTTTTATTAATTATTCTATGGTCTCTACTTCTTCTATCTTCTAGTGAAACTTTTATTTCATCAAGACTTGCTTGACTATCAGACACAATACCATGAACTTTTTGTAACATAATGTTTTTTGCATCATTTAATCAATATTCACCAGATAACTGTTGAATCTCTAAAGCTTTAATTAACTTCGTATTTAACGTAATGGGATGAGGGGTTATAAATTTAGTGTTAGCTATTTTATATAAAAAAACTTCCCCATATGTTCCATACATTTCTTTTGCAATATATTTTTGGTATTCATTATATTCTTCACTTTTTTCAATTTCATCTCATAAAACTTTTGTTCAAGTAATTGAGTTATTCTTCAACAATTCCATTACTTTTGATTGGATAACTGATAATTGATCTAAACCAATTCTTGGTTCTATTTCAAAAGTTACACCAAATTCACATTCGTCTTTTTTATATAATATTTTTGCTAGTTTTGTATCTTTAAAAATGCTTTCAATAGCAGCACCAGCTACAAAAGCTGTGGTGTAGTTTAAAACTTTTAAATAGTCTTCATGATGACTTGTAATTAATTCTAAATCACAATCTTTTTCAATAATATAATCAGTTGGAACATATTTACCATTTACTTTTGCAGCAATAGTATTCTTCTTTAAACTAATTGCAATATTTTCTGCAATTTCTAAAATAGTTAAAGAGCAATTAAACTCTTTAATTGTCCCATCTAATAATTTTATTTTCATAATAATACCTCCATGTAAATAAATAAAAAACGCCCTTTAATTTAGGAACGTTTCTAACGCGGTACCATCCTAATTCATAACTTTTCACAGTTACCTCAATTCAAACTTAACACGTTTACACGTAACATATAATATGGTAGCAATAATTGCTTATCCTTATTGTTATCACACCATCAGCAACTCTCTTTAAAGGATCAGCAACATTTTGTCCAAATGTTATTTAATATTTATTTATAAAAATATTATATTACATTTTTGCTTGATAAACAATAAATAAAAGAATCATAATATTTGGCAGAAATAAAAACGACCTTGAAATCTTTAATATTTCAATTGTAAGTTTATTTTAGAATTTAAATTATCAAAATTTTTTAAAAATATAAATATTAAAGTTTGTAAAAATTAATAAAAATTAAACAATTAGTAATAAATAAAACATGACTGAATTTATTATAAAAAAGTGGGAAGATATTCTTCCACACTTAACTTTAGTATCAATTAGATTAAATTTTTACAACACTGCTATTTACTTATTCGTGACGACAATATCATTTACAATTAACCATTTTTGATAAAAACTTTTTCTATACTTTCAAAAATATATTCAGTTTATAAATTAAACTGCAAGTTTCTACTTTGTTTTATTTTCAAATATGATATTGTTTCAACTATACTCATAACCTTTTAATTGGAAAATTTGAGTATTAGTTAAATCTGTAATAATTTGATTGTGATTTTTTAAATAAAATCTAACACTTATTGCATGTTCACCTTTATTAATAAATATTTCCATACAGCTTCTATCAATTAAAATTTGTATATCTTGTACTTTTAAATCTTCAAATTTCAAAATAGAAGGTAAATTTTCTTCATCAGCATAATCAACATTACTACGAACAATTATTAAAGTTTTATTTACATTTTTCATAACTATTGATTTACTGTCACTTTTAATTTCAATATTGAAATCTTTGTCACTAATATTATTAGCTAGTAATTCAACAGTACCATTTTCATATTTACCATCAATGGTTTTAACTCTTAGTTGTTCAAGTTCTTTAACTGGTAATTGGTAAAGTTTATTATTTTTAACAAATAATTCTCTTGGAACTGTTAGTTGATTTGATCAAGTCGTTAACTCTGGTGGGAATACATTTGATTTTGAATTTCCTAATCAACCAAGCATAATTTTTCTATTACCAGTATTGTCAAATACTTGTGGGGCGTAAAAATCAAAACCTAAATCAATTTTATTTAAAGTACTGTTTGATGTTATGTTTAATTCTTTATCAAATTCTACTTCCAAATATTTCACAAAATGACTTCCTGTGGCAATAGGACCTTCTTTTTCAAAACAAGCAAAAATAAAAGTTTTACCATCTAATTCAAAATAGTTAGGGCACTCAACCATATAAGATTTTTGTTTATCGTTTTGATCTAATTCAATATCTTTAAAAAATTCTCATTTATTGTTATTAAATTTATAAACACTCAAAATTCCTTTAATGTCTAAAGTTTGAGCACCATTTAACATATACAAGTTATTATCTTTTTCAAAAATAATCGGATCACGAAAATGGCCTGTGTATTTAGTTAAATCAGCTGTAAACAATAATTCTTTTGTTACTATTTTTTTTTTAAGATCAACCAAAGCTTTAATTGTTGTAGCTGTTCTATTTATAGTATCTAATTTAATATTACCTGTATAAAAGAATTCTAATTCTCCATTTTTATTTACTTTAGCACTTCCAGAAAATACTCCATGTTTATCTCATTCACAACTTGGTGTTATCACAATTCCTTCATATGTATAATTAATAAAATCTTTTGTTGTGTATAACCCTCAAGATTTATTATGGTGTTCGATACTAAACAAACAACTTTGTAAAAAGATGTAATATTGGTTATTATAGTAAACTAAACCATTAGGATCATTAACTGACCCACTGTACCCACTTAAATGGAATTGATTATTGTATCAATCCTTCATTTTAGTTTCATGTTTTTTTTCAAATTCATTTAAATTTGAATTATTTATTAAACTGTATTTTTCTCACATACTAATTATTATATCTTTACTTTTTCAATTTTTTCTTTATTTTTTTGTTTAAATAAAAAGAAAGTTAATGTAAATGCTGATGCTAAAGCTATAAAGTTTCCTGCTATAATTAGTAATAAATTTTTAACACTATCAGCATAAAGTAATAAACCAGGTAATACAGTTACCCCCATACCAGAACATCTAACATTAAATATTCCTACAAAGAACCCACCAATAGCTCCACCAGCTAAACCATATAAAAATGGTTTTATTTTTGGTAAGTTACTCCCAAAAATTGCTGGTTCAGTTATTCCAAACAATGTTGATATAAATGAAGACATATGTAATCTTTTATCATCTTTATTCTTTTCTTTTACACCTACAGCAAGAGCTGCCCCACCTTGTGAAATAATTGAAACAGTTCAAATAGCATTAAAGATTGAACCGCTCATTGCTCCAGTGCCTGTTCTACCATCAACAACTAATTGCATTTCTAATCCTTGCAGAATTTGGTGACAACCTGTTATAACAATAGCTTGTAGTGATCCAGCAACAAGTGCTGTTCCAAAACCATATGGTATATTTAGAAGGGCTTTAACTGCAATTAAAACCCCACTTTCAATAATTAATAATATTGGTCCTAGAATCATTAGCCCAATTGTGAACGAAATTACAATTGTTAAAAATGGTGTAATTATTATATTAACTGCATTCGGAACAATTTTTTTAAGATTCTTTTCTGTATATGCAATAATTATTCCAATAAATAATCCAGGTAAAACAGAACCTTGATAACCTGTTATTTTAATAAATCCTATTTTTCAAGGTTCTACAAGTTCGGGCAATTTATTAAATGCCTGCTTTCACTGTTCTTCTGTTCCTCCATTATTTTGAAATTTTAATCAAGCCTCATAAGAAGCAATCTCACCCTTATTTGGCAATATTGGTGAAACAAACATTAATCCAACAATAATTCCTAAAACTGGATTACCACCAAATTTTTTAACTGTTGATCAACAAACTAAAACTATTAAAAAATCAAATGCTGTTTTTGTTACTATATCAACAATATCTGTAAAATGAGAACCAGGTTTAAGCACTCCTAAATTTTTAAATAATGCAGCAAACCCCATCGCCATACCAGCAGCTACAATAGCAGGGATAATTGGTAGGAATATTTCTCCTAAACCTTTCATGGCGTTTTGAATCACCCCTAAAACTCCACCAGCATTTCTCAATCTCTCTTTATTGTTTTTTGCTTGCGTTTTAAAATCTTCAAGGCTTTTATCTTTTGATTTATTTTCTGTTATTTCTTTTTTTGGATCATCTAAGATTTGTTGAACTTCAGCATAAACTGCTTCAACAACACCAGTTCCTAATATAATTTGAAATTGATTAGATGATCAGTTAATACCTTTAGTTAATTTAGATGTTTTAACTTTAGCTATATCAACAATATCTTTATTAATAACATTTATACGTAATCTTGTAACGCAATGCATATATGATTGAATATTTAACTTACCACCTACTGCTTCAATAAATAATTGAGCAGAGGCTTTATAATCTTTATTTTTCATAAAAATCATTTCTCCTTTTTATATGGTTTTAAAAATTTTATTATTTCAACATGTCTTAAAAAACACACTAAATATATGATAACAATTTTTTTTATATATTTTCTTGTATTTTGTTGTATTTAGAACAAAAAAATGCAGTTTTAAATACTGCAACTTTTAATAATTATTTAACAATAGTTTCTCTTATATCTTTATTTCTAACGATTAAGATTTTTTGTCCTGATTTAGCTCCTCAATGTAAAGCTATTTTTGATAATTCAACATCATTTTCTTCTAAAGCTGTTAAGTCATTAGTCTTACTCATAAAGATTGAATGTCATGCTCCAAAAGCGGTTAATAATCTTTCTGATTCACTAACGCCAAGAATAGCTACATTTGGTCTAAACTTTGAAATAGTTTTTAATAAAGCACCAGTTCTTGATAACACAATAGCAAATTCATATTGACCATCTCTAGTTCTTTCAGCAAGATCAACAGCAATATCAGCTCTTGGTCCTTTTGATGACTTAATGGCACTTTCTAATTGTTCTTGATAGTATCCTTTTTTATAAAATTCTATTTCAGCACGTTTGTTTATAGTCGCCATTGTTTCTACAGTGATTGCAGGATAACTTCCAGCTGCTGACTCACCTGATAACATTGTTGCATCTGCACCTAACTCAGTTGCAAAGTAAACATCAGTCACTTCAGCTCTTGTTGGAGCTGGGTTATCAGTCATAGTTTCTAGCATTTGAGTTGCAACTATTACAATTTTTCCTGCTTCTCTACATTTTCTAATAATGACTTTTTCTCAGTATGGCACATCATAATAAGGAATTTCTAGGCCTAAATCTCCACGAGCGACCATAATTCCATCTGATTCTTGAATAATTGCATCAATGTTGTCAATTCCAACTTGTGATTCAATTTTTGAAATAATTTGAATTTCTGAACCACCTGCAGCAGCCAAAATATTTTTAATTTCTTTAACGTTTTCAGCTGTATTAACAAATGAAGCAGCTATGTAATCAACTTTTTGTTCGACACCATATTTAATATCAGCTACATCTTTTTCAGCTAAGAAAGGCATTGAAAATTCCACACCTGGTAAATTAACACGTTTATTAGTTTTAACTAAATGTCTGTTGAAAGCTGTAGCTTCAACAACACCTGGTGAAACTTTATCAACTGTAAGTTCTAATTTTCCATCATCAATTAAAATTGTATTTCCAACTTTTAAGTCAACTGACATGTCATAAGCAACAGTCATTTCACCTTGACCACATTCTTTAGTTCTAAATGATTCTGGATCAGTTTTGATAATAATTTTTTGACCAGCTTTAATTTCTTGTTTACCACCTAAAAATTTTCCAACTCTAATTTCTGGTCCTTTAGTATCTAAAAGAATAGAAATTGGTTTATTTAATTCAGCAGCAACTTTTCTTGCACCATCAATTCTGTATTTTTGTTCAGCATTATCACCATGTGAAAAATTTAATCTGATAGTTGTCATTCCCTTTAAGAACAATTCTTTGATTTGTTCTGGTTCATTTGTTGCTGGACCAGTTGTTGTTATAATTTTAGTGCGTTTAATACGCTCTTGTATTTCTTTTTTAGTCATTTTTTCTCCCTGTTTCTCAATTAACATTATATTCTATTTTGTAAATAAATAACTGTTATTTTATTTGTTTTGAATTTAATATTCTAATTTTGTTAATAATTTGTGTTCTATCTGGCTTTGGCATATTCAAAGTTGACTCAATATCTCTGGCTACTAATTGATTATTTTCAATGCCTATATAAAGACCACCTTCACCTGCAATCAATTTCTCAACTGCAAACATTGCTGCTGTGAAAGCTAAGTATCTATCCATGCCAGTTGGTCTTCCACCTCTTTGTGTGTGCCCTAAAATAGTTGCTCTTGTATCATACCCGCTAACTTCTTGAATTTTTTTAGCTAAAGCCTTTGCATCAAATTGTTTTTCTGAAATTAATATAATAACGCTTCTATGATTTATATCAGCAAGTTTTTTTACTTGTATGCAAATTTCTTCTTCTGTTAATTTAGATTCTGATGGTGAAAATACTTCTGCTTGTGTCCCGATTGCAGCATATGTCACTAAATCACCACAACGATTCCCCATAACTTCAACAACAGCAGCTCTGTTGTGAGAAGTCATTGTATCTCTTATTTTATCTACAGATTCAATAACTGTATTTAAAGCTGTATCAAAACCAATTGTATAATCACTTGAAACAATATCATTATCAATAGTTCCTGGAAGACCTACACAATTAATACCCATTTCAGTTAATCTTTGAGCCCCCATATAACTACCATCACCACCAATAACAACTAAAGCTTCAATACCATGTTTTCGTAATTGATCAACAGCTTTTTGTCGAACAGATTCTTCTTTGAATTCTGGTAATCTAGCAGACCCTAAAACTGTTCCACCTTTAGAAATGATATCTAAAGTAAAATCAGAATCAAGTTTGGTAAATCAACCATTGATTAAACCTTTATATCCATCCTTTATTCCAAAAACTTCAATACCTTTTGCATGAGCTGATTTAACAACACCAGCAATAGCGTTATTCATTCCTGGTGCATCTCCACCAGAAGTTAAAACACCTATTTTTTTTAACATAAAAATACCTCTATTTTCTATTTATGTATTTTAATTTATTTATAATATATTATACTAAATAAAAAAATCACATAATAGTGATTTAAATAATTTTATTATCTTTTAAATATCTACAAACACCATCCTGAGTGTTGTCAAATTTGGTTGTGTCTTTGCTTATTTTTTTTAATTCATCAATACCATTTAACATTGCTATAGGATTATCCACATTGTTAAATAAAGAAATGTCATTATAACTATCACCAAATCCATAAGTTATATATTCTTCTGGTTTTAAGTATTCTATTATTAATTTTGCAGCATAACCTTTATCAATATTTTTAGGAGCTATTGAAATAACTCTATTGTGATATGCATCAATTTTATAATCACTTCCAAACTGTTCATTAATTTTTTTAAGTTTAGTTTCAAATTCTTGTATAGTTGTACCTTTTTTTGTTATTATTGAAATACTTGTTATTTCTTCTTTGATTTCATCAGGTGATGAAATAACACAATTTTGTTGTTCCATGATAGATGATCATTTTAAAGTATTTTCAGAGTGACCAAATGAGTAAACATAATTCTCAGAAGTGAAATTTACCTTGTCTTCTTTTTGATCTGATTTTGATTTATAATACATATTAAATACATCCTGAATAATTTTCTTATTTAAAACTGAATTTAAAATAAATTTTTTATTTTTAAAATCATAAATTTGAGCTCCATTATTTGCAGCTATTATTCCTTTTAACTCTTCTAAATTAAGTTGATTTAAAATATTTTTAAGGTTTTTTAAGGTTCTTGCAGTAATTGGAATTAATAAATGACCTTTTTCATAAATTTCTTTTGTAGTTTCAATTGTAAACTCTGAAAAATTGTAATCATCGCTTAAAAGAGTACCATCACAATCTGTTAAAATTAAGATTTTTTTATCCATAGACATCTCCTTGTTTATTATTTTACATTATTTTATAAAAAAACCGGAGTTAGTCCGGTTTTGTTTTTAAGAATGGTGCGGGATAAGGGACTCGAACCCTTACGTCAAAGACGCTAGATCCTAAGTCTAGTGCGTCTGCCAATTCCGCCAATCCCGCTTAAATGGTGACTCGCCGCAGGCTCGAACTGCGGACCCACTGGTTAAAAGCCAGTTGCTCTACCGACTGAGCTAGCGAGTCATATTGTTAAGGCAATTAAAATATTACCACTTAAATAAATTGATTTCAATAACCTTAAAATGATAAATAAAAGGCACCCAGCGGTGCCATCATCTCTTAATGGTGCTGACTAGAGGAGTTGAACCCCCGACCTACTGATTACAAGTCAGTTGCTCTACCTACTGAGCTAAGTCAGCATTAAAAAATAAAAAATGGTGGGATGCAACGGGCTCGAACCGCTGACCGCCTGCTTGTAAGGCAGGAGCTCTCCCAACTGAGCTAGCATCCCGAAAATATGGTAGCCTGTACGGGGTTTGAACCCGTGTATCCACGGATGAAAACCGTGTGTGTTAACCGCTTCACCAACAGGCCAAATGTAATGGCGGCTTTTACAGGACTTGAACCTGTGACAAACCGGTTAACAGCCGGTTGCTCTACCAACTGAGCTAAAAAGCCATGTACATAATATTGGTTAAATATTTAAAAAATTATTATCTAGTGAAAGACAAATAAAATATTAACATATATTTTTTATATTGTAAATAAATATTTTGCATTTTATGAACTTTAATAAAAATAAGGTATTCACCTTACTTATTTTTATATAATTTTAAAGTATTTTCCATCAAAGTAATCACAGTCATAGGACCAACACCACCTGGAACTGGTGTGATGTTTTTAACTTTTTTAGCAACATTTTCAAAATCAACATCACCAACTAATTTATTAGTTGTTAGATCTCTTATAATACCAACATCAATAACAGTACAATTAGAATTAACCATATCTTCAGTAATAATAAATTTTTTACCAGTTGCACTAATTAAAATATCAGCTGATTTTGTATGTTTTTTTATGTCATTTGTATTTTTGTTACACATCGTTACAGTTGCTTTTTTATTTAACAACATTAATGCTAAGGGCTTTCCTACAATATTTGATGTTCCAATAACTGTTACATTTTGACCATCTAATTTAATATTGTAATCCTCTAATAAATTAATTATTCCAAGTGGTGTGCATGGATAAATAGTTTCATAACCTTGCAACAATCTACCTTGATTTATGTAGTGAAAACCATCAACATCTTTACTAGGTGATATTGCTTGTAGATACTCTTCTTCATTAAATGATTTTGGTAATGGTAGTTGTAATAATATTCCATCAACATTTTCATCAAGATTTAGTTCATCAATTTTTCTATAAAGCTCAGCGTGTTTTACATCAAAATCAAATCTTATTAGTTCTGCTTTAATGTTTAGTTCATTTGCCACTTTTAGTTTGTGAGCTACATATGTCTCACTAGCTGGATCATTTCCAACCATAAGTACTTTTAAACTAGGTTGTCTTTGGTTTTTTTGAATCAAAACTTCAATTTCTTTTTTTAATTTTATTTTTCTAGCTAATGCTATTTTTTTTCCATCTAATATCATTTTAACCACCTATCCTATTGTAACATCTTCGTCTAAAAACTTTGAATTAGTTTTTCTGCTTGGTTTAATGAAAGCTAATAAAGTATTCGAAACACCTAATTGACCTAAGAACATACATAATAAAAGTAATAATTTAGATAATGTTCCAAAAGTTAACATTTGATTTTGAGTGAATGGGTTCATACCAACAGTTCCATAAGCACTTGTAATCAATAAAAGTAATTTAATCACACTATCATCATTGGTTTGCAAACTAACCTTTGTTGTAAAAGATGAATATGAATCAACATAAATTCCAAATAAAGTCATAAATACAATAAATACTGAAATAAAGAAAACTGCAAAACTTCTTCTAACATTTTCTGCTGGAATAGTTTTTCTAAAAGCACTTGTATGCTGATTATTTCTAATTAATGCAATGGTTGATAAAATAATAATTGCAAAAGTTGTTGTTCTAATTCCTCCAGCTGTTGATGATGGTGCTGAACCAATAAACATAAATGTTGATAATAATAATTTTGAACTAGAATTAAAATCGTTCATTGGAACAGTTGAAAAACCTGCATTTCTGCATGAAGTTGTGTTGAAAATAACATCCATTATAACAGCTGTGTTAGTTTTGGAAACAAGCGATTTTATGTTGATAGCTTGCCCTGTTAGCGGATCAACTTCATATGAATAATTATTAAAAATTAAAGATGTATCTTTATGAGCAAACTCTGAAAAATAAACTGCTAATGGACCTAATATTAAAAGTGGTATATAAACTCAAAAATTAAGCTTGGTAAATAAACTAAACCTTACTTTTTCACCAGTATTTTTAGCTTTTATTTTTTTCTTAATGTCATGATATGTTGGATACCCTAAACCACCAATTACTCATTCCATTAAAAAAACTATTTGAATAGAGTAATGGTGAGCATTATTTACATTGTATGGTTGTAAGGAATTTCCTGAAACTATATCAAAACCTGCATTATTAATAGCAGATGTTGAATGAAATATAGAAAATCAAAATGACTGTGAAAAATTTTTATAAGGTGAAACAACAGATAAGTCAACAGTTTTGTATTCACCATCAATCAATGCCATATTATCTGAAAATTCGCTTGGTTTTAAATAAAAAAATAAAAAGAATAAAATAGCAGCTGAAATTATTTGAACAAAAGAAATAAATACAAAACCATCTTTTATCATTTCAATAGTTGATGACTTAACACTCCCACCCCTTTCAGATTGAGCAATTATAGTGTCATCAAGTGATATTTTTTTATTAATAATAATAAAAATAACTATTTTAATGGTTAATACACCAATACCCCCTATTTCAATTAATATGAGTAAAACTATTTGTCCTAATAAAGTATAATCTTGAGCAGCATTAGATATTGTTATTCCTGTATCACTAAACGCTGAAACAGCTGTAAATACAGCTGTTATAAAATCTCATTGGAATTTATCGCTTTTAACAAACCCTGGAATAGACAAAAAAAGTCCACCTACTAAAACGATAAGTAAATATATTAAAAAAATTCTTCCTGAAACTTTAGAAAGAGGTCATGCATTTTTGAGTTTGAAAAAGAAATCTTGAGTTCTGACTTTTTTTAAATCTTTTTTCGCTTTACGATCTTTATTTTCCATTTTCGCTGGATCCTTTATATTTTAGATATTATACAATTTATATATTATCAAATGTATAATTATGTTAATAGTAAAGAGGATACTTTAAAAATGGCAAAAAGAAAAAGTATAGCAATAATTGGAATTTCTAACTTTAGTTTATCTGTTATTAAAACACTTGTTGATAAAAAACAATACGTAACTGTTTTTGATTATGACGAAGATAAACTAAACTTACATCTTTCAGAGTTTGATTATGGTGTTGATACAACAATATTGGATGCAACAAGTAAAACTGCATTAGCAAGAAACGGTATTGGGGCTTTTGATGTTGTTATCATAGGTATTAGTAATAATATGGAATCAGGATTAATGACGGTTTTAAATTTATTAGATTTAGGTTGTGAAAATATTATTGTTAAAGCTAAAGATAACAAACATAAGCGTTTATTAACTGCGCTTGGTTTAAATGAAAACCAAATTATTATACCTGATGACATATCAGGAAACATAGTTGCAGCTAGAGCAGTTTTTAATATTGCTTTTGATGTTGAAGTTAATTCAGTTGATCAAGATTACATCTCAACTTCACTTGTTTTAACTAATTTTGATATTTTTGGTAAAACAATTGCAGAAGTTGGTTTATCAAGCACAAAAGAATTTAATATTATTCAATTAAGAAGAAATAATAAAATTTTAATCCCTGATGATTATACAGAATTAAAAGAAAATGATGAAATTGTTGTTTTTGCTAAAATAAATATTATTAATGAACTTGCAAATAAAATCCAAGGGCAAGCAAAAGATAGTAAACAAGATGATGATGAATTTGAAATCTTTGAAGAACTTGAAAATATTTCAAATACTGGTCAGTTAACAGATAATTTAAAAAATGCTGAAGATGTTGAAACTATTTTTGACTCAATAATATTTGATGATACAAAGCAAAGCAAAACTACTAAAAAATAGTATTTTTGACTTGACACTAAACAATATTGTTATAATTATATACATAACAAGGAGGAGAAAAAATGAAAGAATGAGCTTTAAAAAATTTAGCATCTTTAGCTTCGGTTATTGGTGCAGTTGTTTGAGCACTAATAGTTATATTGATTAGTTTTGTAATTGGTTATGGGGTTAAATCAACAAACGGTGTGTTGGTTATGAATGATTTGCAAGACACTAGTTCATATGGTTTAGCTACTTGAGCGTTAATTTTATCAATAATTGGTATTGTTCCAGTTGCAATTAGATTATTATTAGGAATATTAACAATTGATTTTTTTGCAAGATTATTTAATTTAGCAACAATTATTTTAAACGTTATAAGCATTGTTTTATTAATAGTTTTAAGTTTTGGTTTATTAGGTACTAGTGGAATGTCAGTTAGTGTGTTAAGTATAGTTGGTTTTTATATTTTAATACTAATTGGTTCATCAATGTTTATTGCACCAATTATTAAAAAATAATAAAATATTAAAGAAGTAAATTCTAAATTTTGATTAAAAAAATCTACGTTGAATAGCGTAGATTTTTCTATTTTTTGTGTGTTTAAGATTTATTTTTTTGACTTGCTTCAAGTATTTTTTAATTGGTTATTTTTAATTCTATCAACGTTTCAATATCACATAAAATAAGCAAAACCCATGGAAACAACAGTTCCAAAAAATGATAAAGATAAAGCGACAATAGCACTTGATCAATCATCTTTTCAGGATTCAGGTGATGGTATTATTCCAAAAAATAATGCCATTATTAAAATAAATAATATGAATATTGCAAATAAAGTTGCTACATATTTATTTTTAATAAAGCATATCTGTTTATCAATTTCTTCATTTAACCTAATTTTTATATACCCAACAAATAAATAGATAAATGGTATTATTGCTAATGAAGTTGTGGCTTGAGTTATGGTTTGTAAAAATTCTGATGTCCCTTGCCCTACAGCTCCTTTAGTTGTTGTTCCTACTAAAACTAGCAACAACACAACAATTATGAATTGAAAGTTTAAAGCATTTCTTGGGATTCCATTATGATCTGTTTTAGATAAAATTTTTCCAGCAGCTTCATAAGGAACTTCTGAATAAAATACTTTTGCTGGTCCAACTGTTCAAAATGCTAATGCTCCAAAACTATTAATAGCGAAAATGAAAGCTATTGATCTAAGGATTAGTTGATATCAAACACCCTCGCCTTGTTCTGATAAACCAAATAATGCAGGAAAAACTTTATAATAAGAATTTGATATTCCTCATTCTGTTATAAGATTTTGATCAATTGCAAGACTCATAGTTAATCCACAAATTACCATTATAATAATTGTAAAAACATTTCCTAATATAGCGCCAATCTTAAACGCTTTATAATCACCTTTTAGATCTTTTTGAAATACTGCAATCGTTTCAATACCATTATATGCGAAAAATACTCACGGTACTGCAGACATAAATGCTCAAGTGTTACCATTAAAAAAGTTAGAATTTAATGGGTCAAAAAACTCTCAACTTCATGTAGGACTGACACTTTTATGAATAAAAGGTACAGTTACAAATAGTCCTATTACAATAAATATTAAACCTAAAAATAATGAAGCTGTACCTCCAATATTGGTTATGTATTTTATTCAATTGGGACCTTTTTTTGACAAATAAGTTGTAAATCAAAATAATATGATGGCAAACAATGATAAGAGCATAGTGGAATATCTAGTGGCATTATTTTCACTATATCCTTGCATAACTAAATGTTTTGCTAACATATCAAATCCATTATCCCCCATCAGAACAAATGAAATAGATATAACTGCAAATGGGGCTAATGTTGCAAAAAAGAAGACATTTGCAAAATAAGATGTTCAACTAGCTATAAAACCATTTTTTTTACCCAAAGAATAAATACACCACCCACCTAGTCCTGCTTCGTTATCTTTTAACTTTTTGATTGAATTAAATTCTATTGATACAAAAGTAATCGGAATTGCATAAATAATTCCACCTACTAAAAATAAAAATAATCCCATTATGCCAAATTGTGATTGGTTATTAATAATGTTTCTAAAACTAAAAACAATAGCAAAAACTAAAAAAACTAGAGCTGATTTTGTAAAACTTTTATTTCTCATGATTTTTTACTCCTTTATTTTGTTCGTCTTTTAATCTTTTTTCATCAACATTATCTGATGCATAATAATGATTTAAAATAAATTCTTCTAATTTGTTTTTTTCAAGTTCAGTAAGTTTTTTTTCAAGTTTTGGGTGAACTACAAAGCGGATAATAATAGAAACACCTATCATGCTAAAATAAAATATAATTTGAATTAAAGAACCGATTAATGATTGTAAATATTCAAAAGTTTCTTGTTCTTTTCTTGGAATCATTTGATCAAATAAGTTATAAAATTGATAAACTAACATTAAAATCAAAAACGCTATAGTCCCAATTCATAATGTGAGTTCCCACCATTTTGATTTTATTTTCTTTTTAAAAGTTAAAATGACTGCACAAAGAATAACTATTGAATACATTGAAATATATGTAAACCCAACAGTCCCAGCAACCGAATCAAAATTGAATGCTGATTGCGAACCAGTAAAACCTTGAATCAAGTCTGGAATTAATAAGAAAAATACTGATAAAAATGAACTCAAACCCAGACTTATTAATAACCCTTTTGTTGAAACATTATTTGCATTAGTTAAACCAATTTTACTTGGTAAAAAATTTTGTTGCACTAAAGAATCAACACTGTTAGATCCATAATATGACATTTGAGTTAACGAATTAAAACGGTTAAATAACATATAGATGATGATGATTGTTACACCAAACCCAAAAAAGTAATGTTGCTTTGTTTTAAATAAGATATCTAACCTTTTAAAAATTTCTAAATTGGGAGTGTCTGTAAAAGTTCCGACTAATGTAAACAAAAATAATGCTGAAAATATCATAAAAAATAAAGTAGTCATTATTAATGAAATCATGATTATTATTGGTAAATTTTTTCTTCTGTTTTTAATAGCTTTACCTGTACTAATAAATGTTTCAAACCCACCATAACTAAAAAAGAAAACAATAAAAGCATATTGGAATGAACTGAATTTAAATTCTGAAACTATTGGTTCGATTTTTTTACCACTACCATCAACATCAGTTCTTCCACCAAAAATTAAAATAAAAGCTATTATTGTTATTAATCCAGTAATAGTTCAAGAAGCATAAGATAATAATGTAGAAACTTTTTTAAATCTTTTAACTCCTCAATATGAAGTTATGCCTGCAATTAAAGCAAAAATTAAACCACCAAAATCTAAAATAAAATTAGTTCAGTCACCAAAAACATTTTCATATAATCAATTATCAACTGACAAAGTTGTTCTTAAAGTTACTATCATAGATACAAACAAAAGGCTTATAACTGAAATTGAAAAAACGCTATACAAAATACTCATTTGTTTTCCAAAAGCAGTTCTAGTGTACTGAGCACCACCACCAGTTGTTGAGGGATGTGATCTTATCAACCTTATAAAAGCTCAAGCAGTTATAAAAATAGTTATTGATATAACAGCCATTATTCAAACAATATGATAACCAAGTCTTATTTCATGCCCGTTTTCTGATCTTTCACCATTAAAAACACCAAAATGCATAATAAAAGTTATTCCTGCAACATAACTGAAAAGCATTCACACGCCATTTCTAATACTAATTTTATGATCTGATTTAGAATTTTTTTTGTTTTTTAGTGTCATAATTCCTCCTTAATAGCTTTATAAATTTTAAAAATATTTATATTTTGTAAATTATACTACAAAAATAAAATAAATGTTTAATGGTTTTTTTAGCAAAAAAAATAACACATAGTGTTATTAAAAATTAAATAAGTTGGTTTTTTATGATATCTATAATAATTTGCATGCTTTTTTCTGGATTAACATTTCCACCAGTTTGTTTCATTAATTGTCCCATAATAGTTTTAGTAACTCTTTCTGGTCTTTCATTATATTCTTTAATTAACTCAGAATTATTTTCAATTATTGGGTTTAATAGCTTAACAATTGTAGCTTCATCAGAAATAATTTTAATTTTTAACTCTTCGATTAAATCTTGAAGTAGAACTTCACTATCAACCATTATAGGAATAAGTGTTTTATAGTGTTTTGATGAAATTATTCCTTCTTTTATTAAAGTGATTAATTCACTTAAATTTTGAGGAGTTATTTTTAAAGTATCAATAGTTGTGTTTCTGTCATTAAGAATCGCTTGTATATCACTTGTTAAAAGGTTTGCAACTCTTTGATAGTCATTAGTTAGTTTAATTGTTTCTTCAAAAAAGTCATTCAGTTCTAGATTAGCAAGTAAGTTATTTGTATCATATAAAGATAATCCATATACTTCTTGATATTTGACTCTTTTTACATCTGGTGATTCTGGTGATTGATTAATAATTTCTTTGATTCAACTTTTATCAATTTGAATTGGTGCAATATTGGGTTCTCTAAAATATTTATAATCTAATGCATCTGTTTTTGAACGCATTGCAACAGTTGAATTTGTTTGATCATCAAATCTTCTTGTTTCTTGCTTTATAATTTCATTATTTAACATTAATTTGGTTTGTCTATCTATTTCATAATCAATAGATTTTTTAATGTTTGATATTGAATTTAAGTTTTTAATTTCAACTTTATTTGAAAATTCAGTAACACCAAATGGCCTAATTGAAATATTCACATCAGTTCTTAAGCTTCCTTCATTCATCTTTACATCAGAAACTTTTAAAAATAATAATACTTCTCTTAATTTTTCAACATAAGCACAAGCTTCATCAGCATTTCGCATAACAGGTTTAGTTACAACTTCAACTAATGGTGTTCCTGCTCTATTAAAATCAATATAAGTTAAATTATCTTTATGAATTTGTTTAGCGGTGTCTTCTTCTATATGTAATCTTTCGATTTCGACTATTTTTTTTTCACCATTAACTTCAATTTCTAATTTACCGTCTTTACCAATGGGATTATATTGTTGAGTGATTTGATATCCTTTTGTTAAATCAGGGTAAAAATAGTTTTTTCGATCAAATTTTAAAAGCGAATCAATTTTTAAATTTAGTGCGTTGCAAGTTAAAATAGCTAATTTGATTGCTTGTTTATTAACAGTGGGTAAAGTTCCTGGATAAGCCATATCAACTTCATGAACTTGAGTGTTAGGTATTTGTCCATAACTTACAGGAGCTGGTGAAAACATTTTTGTTTTAGTTTTTAATTCAATATGGTTTTCAATACCAATTATAACTTCAAAATTATTCATAGTTTTCTCCTACTATTTGGTTTTTAATCCCAATTATATTTTCAGCAACTTTTGCTGCTTGTAAACATAACAAATCACTTTTGGGTTTAGTTATAAAATTTATTCCAATACCCATTCCTGCTTTTTTGGTAAATGGGATAGTAATTGATGGTGAACCATTCATATTAGCTAAAATTAAAATATCAGTAATAATTTCTTGTTCTTCAGTTAATGGCTTTTTAATGTCACTAACTAATGGAGCAATATCATAAAATGGTGGGACTATTAAAATATCTGCTTGTTGAAAAATTTTGCTCATTTGTTCAACAATTAATCTTCTAACTTTTTTAGCTTGGTTTAAGTAGAGTAACTGTTTATCTTTGTTTAAGTTTAATGACCCTATTAAAAATCTTTTTTTAACTTCTTCACCAAAACCAGCATTTCTAGTATTTTTAATCACCGCTTCATAATCATCACCATCAACTCTTGCTCCAAACTTAATACCATCTAAGTTAGCATTTGTTGAAGCTGATTCACTATATGATATCATCATATAAACTGGAGATACAGCTAATAATAATTCTTTTGGAAAGTCTACTTCCATTACTTCATAACCTTGTTTTTTTAACTGATTAAAGAATGAATAATATTTTTCTTTTAATTCATTTGGCAAGGCTTCAATAACATATTTAATGTAACAATATTTTTTTGTTTTTTTTATTGAATTAATATTTTTGTAAAAATCCGATTCGTTTATAACTATGCTAGTGGCATCTCTTTTATCATATCCAAAAGTAGCATCACACAAAATTGCAATATCATTAACATTTCTTGTGAAAAAACCAATGGTATCTAAACTTGGCGAATATGGCAACAAACCATATCGACTAATAGCACCATATGATGGTTTAAAACCAACTATATTATTTAATGAAGCAGGTTTTCTAATTGAATCACCAGTATCTGTTCCAATAGCAAAAGGCACTATTCCTTTAGCAACTAAATAAGCACTACCACTACTACTGCCTCCAACTATTCTTTTTGAATCATATGGGTTGTATATTTCACCATTACTTGAGTAAAGACCAACTCCTCCCATCCCTAATTCATCTAAAGCTGTTTTGCATAACATTAAAGTTTGATTATCTTTTAATTTACTTATAATCGTTGCATCAAAAGATGGTATATAACCTTTCAAAATATTTGATGAAGCACAAGTTGGTATGCCTTTAGTTGAAATGTTATCTTTTGCAGCGTAAGGAATACCAAATAACAAACTGTTATCAGCTTGTTTTAGTTCTAATAATTCAGCTTCTTTTAAAACTTCTTTATTCAAAAAATTAATTGCATTACTATGTTTTTCTTGTTCACACAAAAATAATAGTTGTTTTGCTATTTCTGATGGTGTTGTTTTACCATTTTTTAATAACTCATGAAGTTGTTCAATTGAAAGTGTATTATATTTCATAATTACTTAACCACCTTTACTAAAGTCACAAAATCACCATCTGTACTTGGGGCATTTTTTAAAATATCTTCTTGATTCATCGTTTGTATAAATTCATCGTCTCTTAAATAAGTGTGAATATCATCATATGGATAAAATAATGGTTTGACACCTTCAGTGTCAATGGAAGTTACTTTTTTGAATAATTCTTTTAGTTCCGCATAATTTTTATCAATATCATCATAATGATTATTGTCAAAATCCAACATAACATCATTTGCTAATGATTTATAGTAATCTTTTTTTTCCATAATTATTCTCCTTTTAAAATTAAATGAAACTCTTCTTCATTGATTATTTTAATACTATACTCTTTTGCTTTAAATAACTTGCTTCCAGCATTTTGTCCAGCTAAAACATAATCAGTTTTTTTAGAAACACTACCTATAACCTTACCATTATTAGATTCTATTATGTTTTTATAAAAATCTCTTGGTTTTTCTAAACTACCAGTTATTACAAAAGTTTTTTTACTTATTGGTGAATCAGTATTCTTTTTTTCGCCTAAATATGTCAAATTAACACCTAATTCTCTTAATTCCTTGATTATTGTGATATTTGATTCAATCTTAAACCAATCAACAATAGAAAGCGCTAAAACTTCTCCAACAGAGTCAATTGAACTTAACTCTTCATAAGTGACATTCATAATTGATTCAATATTGTGATATATTTCAGATAAAGTTAAAGCTGTTTTAGAACCAACATGTCTTATACCTAAACCAAATAAGATTTTTTCTAATGAAGATTTTTTAGCATTTTCAATTGCTTCAATTAATTTGTTATAGCTTTTTTCACCCATGTTATCAAAGTTGATCACTTTTTCTTTATGTTGATTTAGTTTGAAAATGTCAGCAACAGTGCTTATAATTTTATTTTCATAAAACTTAACAATAGTCTGACCACCCATACCAGCAATATTAGCAGCACCTCTACTTGCGAAATGTTGTAGACTTCTGATTATTTGTGCTGGGCAATTGAAGTTAACACAAAATTGATCAACTTCTTTGTCTGACTTTTCTAAAACTGAATTACAAACTGGACATTTTAAATCTTTATCTCATTCTAATAAAGATTTGTAATTTTCATCTTTAATTACACTAATAACTTCAGGGATGATATCTCCAGCTTTTTTAACTTTTACATTAGCCCCAATTTTTAATTCTTTTGCAATTATGTATTCTGCGTTATTAAGAGAAGCAGCTCCAACACTTGTTCCAGCTATTTGTACTGGTTCAAGTTTTGCATTATAAGTTATTTTTCCAGTCCGACCAACTGTTGGGAATATATCTAGTAGTTTTGTTTCCTTTATTTCAGCTGGAAATTTGTAAGCAATAGCTCACTTTGGGTTTTTTGCAGTATATCCAACTTCTTCTTGCAGTTGTTTATCATTAAGTTTAAAAACTATGCCATCTATTTCATAATCAAGTTCAATTCTTTTTTTAGTATATACATCAATATAATTTTTAACTTCTTTTAAATTTTTACATAGTTTTGTTTCAGGATTTGTTTTTAAACCCAAAGATTCAATTTTATTAATTGAATCCAGCTGAGTTTTCTCTGGTTGTTTTTCATTAAAATAGTAGTATAGAAAACCATCAAGATTTCTTTTAGCAACAATTGAAGAATCTAATTGTCTTAAAGTTCCAGCAGCAGCATTTCTGGGATTGGCAAACAATTGTTCACCGTTTAGTAAACGTTCTTCATTAATTTTTTTAAACTCGGATTTAGATAAGAATATTTCTCCTCTTACTTCTATAAGATCTTTATTATTTATTTGCAACGGAATCGATTTAATTGTTTTTACATTTGTTGTAACGTTTTCCCCAACAATACCATCACCTCTAGTAACACCCGATTGTAATGTACCATTTTGATAAATTAAACTAATTGATAAACCATCAATTTTTAATTCTGCAGTGTATTCATTTTCTAAGGTATTTGTTACTTTTGCAACTTGTTTATTAAAGCTTTGAAATTCTTCTCAACTAAAAATGTCACCTAAACTTAGCATAGGGTACTTATGAATATGCTTTTCAAATTTTTCACTAACAATTCCACCAACTTTTTGTGAAATAGATTCTGGGGTTATTAACTCAGGAAACATGCTTTCAAGATTTTTAAGTTCTTGCATGCACTTATCATATTCAACATCATCTACTGAAGGGTTGTCGTTGACATAATATTCTCTTGCTCATTGATTCAACTTGGTTCTTAAATTTTTTAATTGAATTTTTGCATCCTTGATATTCATTTTAACCTCTTGTTTAATCTTTTTATATTATATCTTTTATTAAAATAAAAAAATGAACAAGACTTAGAAATGATAGGAAAACTGATAATTTCTATTTAATCTTTCTCAACTATGAAATGGAGAAACAGGTCCTATTATTTATTATATTTTTCACTTGTTCAAAAAATACTTGAATATCTTTATGCTCAATTTGAAGATAAAAAAGTTAATTAAAAATTAAATTTAATAAAATATAAGTGCATATTAATTTAAAAGCTAACTTACAAGTATAAAAAGTTCTAGATTGAAAAATGCCAGCATTAACTGGCATTAAATATAAAATAAATGTAGAATTATTTTTCCAACTTTATTTGCTTAGTCTTAACTAATTATTTCAACTATTAATTTTTTTACAATATTTAATATAACAAGTACATGATTTTTTTATATAAAAAATCTAACAAAAATTAATAAATTTAAAAAATTATTTAACTTTTTAAAATTTTAACATTAACAGTAATTTCTCCTGTAAAAAGATTCGAAGGTGTTTCAGGATTTACTATAAATTTAATTTTTATTTGTTCTTTTGAGCTTAAACCCTGCATTTGTTCTTTAAGATAAGAGCCACCATAAGTTAAATAATCATTGTCTAAATCACTCTTAAAGTCAACTTGATATTTTTCTTGGACACTATCCACTAGATAATTAATTGTTTCCATAGTCAACGCTTCTAAATATGCTTCATCATCATGTTCTTCACCTTGAACAAATTCTGAATCATTATAATTAGTTTTTGAATCAAAATTAATTTCTCCATTTGCATTAACAATATTTTCAATAAATATACTTGAAAGTTGTGTTTTAGATTCTTGAGCTTTAATTGCTCCTTCAATATCAAAACTTGTACCTACATAACCATCACTTGCTACAACTGTTACAGTAACATCAGTTAAAGAGTTACCACCTTTTCTTTCAGCTTTCATGCTTACAACATGTTCAATTTTAATTTCGGCTAATTTAGCATTAACCTCATCAATTCCTGCTAAATCTTTAATTTCTTGTATTAAATCATTATTTTTAATTTCACTAATATTCAATGGAATCAATAAAAAGTTTTCAACTTTAATTGATTTTGTATTAGTTTCATCTTCAAATTCAAATCCGTCATTTAAAGTAACAGTTAAAACAACAGTTGAAGGAACTTCACTATCAGCACTTAATTGACTTGATGCAATTGCATCTTTTACTTCTAACGCTTTATTAATAGCATCTTTGACTAATGATGCACCAAACCCATTTGCTAATCCTAGTAAACTTGGATCAATGGGAGGATTAATATCGAAAGGTCTTAATAATTTTGGAATCTGTTCTTTAACTGCTTCAATTTTCGCATCTGTAATTATAACTGTTTCAGATCCAGATGTTGTACCGTTTCCTTTTTTAATTGCATTTGATAAAGTAAATGAAGTTGCTTTAGAATCTTTAAAACTTGCTTTTTCTGCTAACACAATTTTTACATCAACATCATTACTATTAGATATACTAGTGACAATAAAAGAAACAACCCCTTTAATTTTATGATCTTTTAAATAGTTATTTAAAAGTGTTTGAATTTCAGCAGCGTCTTTACCATTTAAAAATCAACTTTCAACAGTTTTACCAACTTTATTGGTGTCAACTGAAGTTTGACATGAAATAACTGTTACAGCTGGAACGACTATAGCACTCAAAGATGCTAATGATAATAATAATTTCTTCATTTAGATTTTTCCTTTTCCAATTAATTAAAATTAACTAATCATAAGTAATTATATAATATAACCTGTATTAAAAACACTTTATTATGAAAAAACTTCAAAAAAGTTTTAAATTGTAAAAAAAATGTAGTAATAAATATTTTGATAGAAATATTATAAACCTTAAATATTATAGTTAAATAACCAAAATGAGAATAGAGGCCAAGTATACAGATGAGTCCATTTAAGTTATTCATCAATTTTTGAAAAGGCCTTAGAAAAAAACTGTAGTTATTTAAACTGTTTTATAAGGATCATAGGAGTAAAAAATTTAAAAAAAATATGCCAATTATGGTCCAATTCATAACTGAGTTGACAGCAAAATGAGCATTTCATGCATTTATTGATGAATCAACTTTGAATTACTCTATCACCCACTTTTGTGTTTCAAACAAAAGGCAAAACAAAAAAAGTGTGAAGAACATTCTTTCACACTTAAATTTAGTATTAAAACAGATTAAACTTTTACGGCATATTTATTTACCTTTTGATCTTGAATTTATTAATTTTCAATATAAAAAAAATTTTGAATTGATCATTTATTAACTGAATTTTGTGTTACAACGACTCTATAATTATCATAAACACCTAAACTTATTTTATAACTAATATTGTACTCAAGAATATTTTGATTATTTTCTGTTTTGTATGAGACATATTTATTTTCAAATCTAGATTTATCCGCTCTAAGAGTTACTAATTTCTTTTTATCATATATGATTTGAGATAAATTATTTTCAACTTTATCATCTAACAAAGTAGTTACTGTATTGACTAAAATATAAACTATTTTATATTGTAAGACTTTATTTAAATTTCCTAAAAGTGATTTATCTTCAAAATATTGATCATCGTAATTATAACCTAAAATGAATTTTCAAGCTTTATCAGCGTATAATATTTTTCCATAATCATCATCTTTTGATCTTATTCCTATTGATTTACCAACACCATTAAACTTCATCATTCCAAAAACTAATGATAAATCACTTATGTAATCTGGTTGAGTTGTTTCTTCTTTATACCCTAAAATTTTAGTTAAAACATCTTCTTTTGGTATAATTTGACCTGTTTCTTGGTCATAAAAATTATATTTATCAATAGCAGAATCATTAAATATAGAATTAACTGTATCAGCGAAAGGTTTTATGGTCATATAAACAGGAACAACATTTGGCAAGATTAATCATATTGCAGAACCAATTGTAGTTGGACCTATTTTTTTATTCATAAGTTCTGAAATATTTATGTCAGGGATATTTTCTGGTAATGTTATACCAAAACCATCTAATATGGGTTGTAATTTAGGTATAAATTCAGTTTTAATGTTTGAAAAGAATATCTGGGTCATCATTTGATTGAAAGCTCCAGCCTTAGCACTCGCCACTATAGGATCTATATATTTTGAAACTGATGGGACTAACTTTAAAATGTTCATAATGAAACCTTCAGTTAAACCTTTTGCAAAAAAATCAGTGTTATCATTATTTGCTAAAACACTTGCTATTAGTACACCTAAAGCATTACCAGCTCCAGTTAAGTTTCATTTTAAACCAGTAACTGGAACATATACATAAGGCAATATTTTTTGAATTGTGTCTGATAATACAAGGCCCTCAACTAATGGTTGAAATAAAATAGCAAAACCATTTTGAACGAAACTTTGGTCTTGGTAGTATGGTGTTGTTCAATCTCCATTAAAAGATAGTGGGGGGACTGCTACCAAACCCAATTTACTAAATGATGGGGTATATTCATCATCTGTTTGAAATAGTATTTTTAAAGCTCTAATAGAATCTTTATCTTCTGATTCTGGTAAAAAGATATTTTTAAAAATAGAGAAAAAACCCTTAAGAGAAGTGTCTTGCACATCATTTCATAGCACTTTATTTTCCTTATTTTGTGCAAAAACTTCGGTGTTTTTTAGCGAATCACTGAACAAATTTATGTTTTCTTCTTTTGTAAAATTTGGATTTTTATATTTGTCAAAAGAACTTATATATCAACTAATAAAGTATATTAAATTAACAAGTTCTTTAAAATCAATTTTTTTTAATAGATTGGATAATGTAGGTTTTTCTTGCTGTTCATTAGTACCTTCATTATTTTCAACATTATTTTCAACATTATTTTCAACGATTTCAACTTTATTCTTAGGTTTAAAACTTACAGTAACATTTGAATAATCTTTTACTCCTTTTAAAGTTGCTTGATATAAGTTACTGAAAAAATTTATAGGAGATTCTTTGCGTATCTCTATAACACTGAACATGTCTTGTGATGCTTTGGGATTTTTGTTTAAAACAGCTTTTAAAATTGTTTCAGGAGAATTATCATCAAGATTTCCCAAATCATTAACTGTTACAAAATCACTTAATTGAATTTTTGAAAAGTATTTCTTAATTGAGTTAAAAACATAATTATACAGTTGTTGGATCGGATTATTTTGTTTAATATCTTTATAATTTAGCGGTTCAATTTTGTTATTATCATTTTCTTTATTTAAAAAACTTGTAATGATATTTGCAACTTGAGTTAATATAACATTATGCATATCTCCATATGTTTCTATACCATATTTGTTAACTACGTCATCATATGTTGGAGGAGTTGGTAAGTTTTTTAAAAAACTTAATTTTGATGCTATCTTTGCTAACGGTTCATTTAATTTACTTGGTGATATTAAAGCATTAGCAACAGCACCAATGTATGAAATTTTATTTAATAAATCATTAGTTCCATCAAGTGTAAGACCATTCTCATTATAAGATGATTTTAAAGATGAAGTGAAATCTGATGCTATTGAATACAAAGTTTGCTTTGCAAAATATTCATCTGAATGAACATATCCAGAAGTTTTATTAATTTTATTTATATATTTTTCAGCATTAATATAATCATAATTTTGTTTATTATAATCTTTTAAATTTAGATCTGATTTAATTGAAGATAAATCACTAACCTTAGTTTCATCTAAAACATTAGATACAACACCAGCATTCATGTTAGCTGATCTTGAAAGTATTGATTGTTTAAACATCAAAGAAGTTTCTTCGATTGATTGTTGAATTTCTTTTGTTATTTGATTGGTCACTTGTGTTTTTGATACATATAAAAAACCTGTGACTGGTGCAACACTTAAAGATAGTGCTGAAATACTAATTAATATTTTTTTCATAAAACTCCTTTCTATAATTCTGAATCTTGTAATACTTTTATAGAATTAATTTTTGTTATACTTCTATATCCTGTATAAATAGCTACAATATAAATTCCAACAACACCAATAAAGACTATAAATGGTAATCATATAGGGTGAACTAATGGGACAATTAGTCCTGCGTTTTTTAACACATTAACAATTCCTATACATGCATATCACCCACCAATATATCCAAGCACAAACATTATAGTAATTACAATTGCATACATCCCCATTACAGTTTTAACAACATATTTATCTGAATACCCAAGTACTCTCATAGTTGAAATAAATTGAATGTTATCGTTAATAATAATTGAAGTAGTAAGTAATATTATAACAAAAGCAATACTTACAATTAACACAATAATTAACGCTAATATGATCACTATTATGATTGAAATTTCATCCATTATTTCTTTATAAGTATCAACAGGAAGAATTCAAGATGTTGAACCAATACCTGTTCCATCAAAAGATTGACCAGTATCACTGTTTTTAGCACTTAACCCATTTAAAGCTGTGGGTGAGTAATCACCATAAACACTACTTATACTTAAAGATGTACCAAAGTCACCAATATCTGATGAATTAGAATATTTATAGTTAAATACTGGGTATTGATTTTTAAATATTGAGTATATTAAAGTTCCTATTTCTTTCTTATTTTTATCACTTGAATTTAAGAATTTTTCTTTAAATGTATCTAAGTCTCAATTATTATTTTTAGTTAAATCTAGACCCGATATTTTTGGAATTACTTTAACAGTCTCGTTGATTTGATCTTCTAAAATAATGTCGGTTTTACCTGCAATTAGTCCATTAGAATATCCAAATGCATCATTTCATTGTCTAGTAAAAATATTTTTTCAAATGTAATTTTGTACAATATCATATTTTAAAATTGCATTTGCATCATCATTTTTAATTCAAGCTTGGGATGTTCCATAACCATCATGAATACCTAAAACTTTAAATTTAGTATTTTGAGTTTTGGTTCCTACCACAGTTTCGCCATTTAAAACGCTTCTGTAATAATTAGTTGGCGAATTAATACTATTTAAAAAGTTAATTGCTTTTGAATCACCATAAACTGGTCTTTTAACGGTTATATTTGCAAATTTTTGCATTCTAGAATTTTGTTTAAAACCATTACTTCCACTTCATAAACCAGTAGTGTCTCAATCATCAAGATTGAAAGGTTTGTTTTCACCATCACTTGCATCTTGTAGTTCATTTTGAATGATATCAAAATCAACTTCATCGTTTTCTTTTATATTTAAAACTTTAGCTAATGATTGGTTTATTATAATTCCATTTTCTGAAGTATCATTAAATAAAATACTCATTAAATCATTTTTTTTAGAATCAAATAAATTTAAAAATCTATCTTCGTTTTGAATCCCATAAATTTTAAAATCATTTCCATTTTTAGATGCATTTAGTTTTGTTCCAAGTGATTCTACTTTCGAATTATACTGAATAAGATTAAATGCCATACTATAGTTTTTATCTTCTGATTGATAAGCACTTGCAATATTTTGACTTACAAAATATGGTGGTCTTGAAATACCTGCTTGAATAACAGCTTGGTCAATACGATTATATGAAGTGAAAGTAAATCATTTTCAATACTGTAAAATGGCATCTTTAACTTTTTGCATATCTGCTTCATTATCAGGTTTAGCTTCATCAAAATTGCTTATTACATAATAATCTTCTAATGACAATTTTTCATTATGAATATCATTAATTCTAAATGAACCCATGTTTCAATTATCATTAGTTAACGCAAAACTAGTGTCATATTCACTAGATTGTTTTAACAATTTATTTATAATATCTTCACTGTTTGAAAGATAATTTTTTTTCAATTGTTCATTTTCTTCTGATTCAGCATTAAAAATATTTATTTTTTCATTATTAGACATTTCTGTTCATTTTTGATCAGTTACTTGTCTGTATTCACCAACTCTAAAATCATTTGTTATGGACATTCCTATAGAAGAAGTTAGTTTTTTATAAAATGCTTGCATTAGTTTAGCATTTTGTATAATGATTTTATTTACATCTTCTTGTGTATTTAAATCATTAGCATCAATATTAGCCATTAAATCTTTGTAATCTGTTCACTGAGTTAGCACATTTGGGGCTAATAACCCCCCTATTAAATCATTTTTTTGAATTGATGGGATTCCATATTTAGCTATTTCTTTAAAATAGTTAGTATCAAATATAACACTTTCTAAATTAAGCATTTTAGTGTTAGCAAAAGCAAAATCTAAAACACTTGGTATAACATTGCCGTTTTTTATGTAAGAGTCAATAAACATTGAATAATAGTCATTTGTAATATGCCCATTATAATAGTCACTCATTACTTGATCCATATCAATAGCACCATTATCAGTAAGTTTTAAAGACGTTCAACCTTTTGCTTCTTTGCCATAAATTAATTGTGAAGGATCATTTTTATTTTCAAAAGTTTTTAAAAAACTCATTGGGTTATTATAACTAGGGTCATTATATTCCACAATTTGTTTATATTTAATCCCATTAAAGCTATATTTTTTATTTTCTTCTAAGATGTTTGGGGCTATAAAAGATATTGTAAATAAACTAGATGATAATAAAACAACTAAACCTATACCAAACATCTTACCTAAAGCATCAACTAATAAAGCTTTTCTGACTCTTGCACCAAAACCTCTTCTTACTCTTATGGCTTTAACGAATTTTTTGAAACCGTTCATTTTTTTATCTTGTAACTTTGATATTAAACTTAAAGCTGACTTTCTCATTAAAGATATAGAAATTGAAAATGAAATAATGTTTAGTATTAATCAAATAACACCAATCATAGTCAAGAATGAAATTCAATCAATATTAAATGCAGAATAATTTAAATTAAAGTAATTGGAAAATCCTAAAGTTATAAGATTAGATAATAATACTGAACCAAAATAACCAGCAACACCACCAATTAGTGATGTAAACAAGGGAAGCATAACAAAATTAAACACAAGTATTCTTTTCCTGTACCCTAAAGCTTTTAAAGTACCCAGTTGTTTTGCTGATTTTTCTATTTGTTTTTTTGTAATTAAAGCAACTGAATATAATACAACAATAAGCGTTAGTACAAATATAATAGATGCGGCTATCGAATAACTCAAAATAGTTTTGTTTAAAAATCTAATTCTTTCTGAAAAACGATATTCACCATCGTTTTTTGCAAAAACTAGCTTATTATTAATATTTCTTTTTATTAATTCTCTGAAATCAATTTCAATTTCTTCTAAATCTTTTTTTGAAGGTATTTTATTTTTGAATTTAATTGAGTAAAAAGATTCTTGTTCTGTATTACTATTTACACTTAAATTTCCATTTGCATTGACTTCATAACTATAAAGTCCATTATCTTCATTTTTTGTTAACCCAAATGCTTCATGGTGTAAATAAATTAAAGCTTCTGTTTTTCTATTAGGCAAAGCTGTAGATTCATTTATGATTGGTGTTACAAAATCAGCTGATGAACCAAAACCTACTACTTGAAATCATTGATAATTTGAATAAAGTGTTTGGTATGTGCTGTTTTCACTATCTATTCCAGACTCTAATTCAGATTCAATGGTATTAATATTTTTCAACAAGTTTTCATAATCATTACTGTTTTTAACAAGTAAAGAATCACCAAATTTATCTTTTTGAATTCTTATAATATTACCAATTTGAATATCATTTGATTTAGCAAAGTTTTTATCTATAACAATTTGATGTCTAGTTTCAATATCTTTACCTTCAAATATTGTTAGTTTATCTACACCATCAGAGTTTAAAATATTACTTTCAAATGATTGTGTTGTTTTAACCAATGCTTTTAAAGTAATATTTGTATTTTTGTTTTGCACTTGAGCAAATTCCCTTGCTTCAGTTCTTGATCAATCAAAACTTCATTCAGGTTTTTCACTTTCATACTGTTCTTGTAGTTTTTGAATTCAATATTGTTGAGCTTCTATTAGATTTTTAGGTGCATTTTTTGATTCTTTTGAATCACCTGTAGCAACTACATCATAAGGATTTAAATCAATAACTGCATCATGTTGTCTTGAAGCTTTAAGAATCGATGAATATTGACTAATTACTCGATTATTTAAAGAAACTACAGTTGTTAATATTAAAGATAAAAAGAAGACTAAAACAATAACCCCAAAAAGCTGCATTTTATTCTTTGTTGCATTTTTGTATGAGTTTTTAAACATATGTTTAAATTTTTTAAGTCCCATAATTCTCCTTATAAAAATAAATAAGTTCTTTATAATTTTAACATTTTGACATAAAAAAAAGGCATTAAAGCCATTTTTTATGGGTATTAAACTTTAGCTATATTCATAGAAATTACACTTTTCTTCTCGTTAAACTTATTCAAAAAATGTTACATTTATCAATTAACTAATTATTTGATATTGTTTTAATAATACCCATGTGATAAATCTTACATTTATTTTTTATTAAAAACAACACTTTTTAATAATAATCCTTTTGCTTCTGCTTTAAAAGGAAGCTTTTTACCATTCCCATTAAGCATTTCTTTAAGTGTACTTTGAGATACTTTATTATATTGACAATTTAAAATTGACTGAACAATATATCTTATTTGATGTCTTATAAACCCTTTAGCTATAAACTCAATTTCAATTTTATCAGCTTTTTTAAAAACTTTAATTGAATCTATTTTTCTTATTGTTTTAAAATTACCACTATTTACTTCGCTCTCACTTAAACCTGAAAATAATTTAAAATCATGTTCACCTACAAAAATATTACAAATATCTTGTAATTGTTTTATGTTAATTAAGTTTTTAGACCATTCTAATTCATATCTGTTGTTCTTAAGATCTCAAATGCTATTATTCAATGTGTATACATATGTTTTACACTTGACATCATGTAGTTCAAAAGAAGCACTAACATAATCAAATTCTGATATATGTATATCAGAAGGAAGAGCCTTATTTAAGGCTCATATAAATTTATTTAATGTTGGTTGAAAGTTAATTTCAATTATAACTTTTTGACTAAGCGCATGAACTCCTGCATCTGTTTTACTAACACCATAAACTTTAAAATTATTTGACTTAATTACTTTAAATATAGTTTTTTCTAAAACTCCTTGAATAGAATTTTGATTTTTTTGTTTGATTCAACCACAATAAGATGAGCCATCATATTGTAGATTAATAAGGATTCTATACATTTATCTATTTAACATTTCCTGTTATTATTTTATCTATTGAACCTAAAGCTGGAATTTTAATACTGATTGGTAGTATTTGAAATGCAACTAAAATCATAAATATTAAAAATGCTACAGAAAATATTAATAATAATAAATCAAATACATGAAATTTAAATTGAATATATCTTGTTCTTTTAGCATATGGATTATAACCTCTAGACTCCATTGCATATGCTAAGTCTTCAGCTTTTTGAAATGATGAAACCAATAAAGGAATAATTAAAGAAGCCATTCCTTTTGCTTTATCTTTTAATTTACCGTTTTTAACATCAATTCCTCTACTTGCTTGAGCTTTCATAATTCTTCCTGCTTCGTCAATCAAGGTTGGAATCATACGTAAAGCTATTGAAATAATCATAGATATTATATAAATAGGTATTCCTATAAATTTTAAAGGTGTTAATATGTCTTCAATTGCCAATGTTAATTGAAGAGGTGATGTTGTACCAGTTAGAATACAAGTTAAAGTAATCATAAAATAAATTCTTAAACCCATCATTGTTGCCATATAAAAAGATTTTTCACTAAATCAAAATCCACCTACTTTAAAAAATGAACCCAAGACATAATAATCTTTTGAAACAAGACCTAAACTTTCTCATTCTTTAGGAGATACAAATAATCTACCAACAGAATACCAACCGTGATTAGTCAAAAATAAATTTTTATGTTTGTCTATTTTATCTAATGTTTTAAGTAGTTCATCACTACTTTCAGGGTGAGATATAAGAGAGTTCATAAATAAAATAATTACAAAAACAAATAACACTGGTGGAAATAAACCTAAAAGCATTCTAAAATTTAATTTAGACAAAGCAAACATACCAAGTATAACCGCTCCACATATAATGTATCCTGATAAACCTATTGGTAAAAATATTGTAATCATTAATAAAATAATAATAATCATTTTAAATCTTCCATCCATTGCATGAATTAAAGAATTTCTAGGTTGATATCTACCAAATGTAACTCTCATATTTATTTTCCTTTCTTGTAATTTTTAAATTCTTTTGCAAACTCTTCTATAGTTCTTATTTTTTTATCTAAAAGATCAATTCCTTTTGCTTTTAAGCTGTATAAAAGTTTATAAACTTTAGGAGGCTCAATTTGTATACTTGTCAACAATTGCTGATTAGAAAAAATTTCAAACGGCGAACCAACTTCAATAACTTTACCTTCATGCATAACAATAACTTCATCAGCTGATTTTAATACATGATCCATGTTATGAGTAACCATAATGATTCTTTTGTTTTGTTCTTTATTTAAATGTATAAATAAGTTTAAAAAATCTTCTTCACCTTTTGGATCTAATCCTCCAGTTGGTTCATCTAAAACTAAAGTTTTACCATCCATTGCAATAATACCTGCGATAGCTACTCTTCTTTTCTGCCCACCAGATAATTCAAATGGAGACCTTGAAATATAATCAACTGGTAATTGTACTAATTCTAATAAACTAGGAACTTTTTTCAAAGCAGATGCTTTGTTTTCTCCTAAATGAATTGGTCCAAACGCTATATCTTTTTCAATTGTATCTTGAAATAATTGGTACTCAGGAAACTGAAAAACCAACCCAACTTCTTTTCTTAATCTTTTAACATCTTTAATTTTTTTAGTTCCTGCAGGTATTTTATAATTGCCAATAATAGTCTCACCAGTTTCGGTTAATAATAGTCCATTAGTTAATTGAATTATAGTAGATTTTCCAGAACCAGTAGTTCCTATCACACATGTAATTTTATGATCTTTAATTTTAACATTAGCAAAATCTAAAGCCTTAAACTCAAAAGGGGTTTTTTTTGAATATGTGTAGCTCACATTATTTAAAATAATATCACCAGTAAAATCAAACTCTTTTGTTTCTTTTTCTATTTTTTTTCATTCTTTTAAATTTTGCTTAATTTCTTTTTTAGTTGTTAACATATCTGACTCACCAACTCATCCATTGTATTGCTGTGCTTAATTTTAATACCTTCTTTTTCTAAAGCTTCTTCAACTAAAGATAAAAATGGTACATCCAATTTAATAGATCTTAAAAATTCTTTTTCTTTTAAAACTTCTTCTGGGGTTCCAAATTTAACCATTTGTCCTTTATTCATGACAATTACTTTGTCTGCATTTAAAATCTCATCCATATCGTGAGTAATTGAAATAACTGTTTTCCCCATATTATCTCTAAGATCAACCATAATTTCTTTTACTTCTCTATTACCTTTTGGGTCCAACATACTTGTTGCTTCATCAAAAATTAATATTTCTGGACTTAAGGCAAGCACACTAGCGATAGCAACTCGTTGTTTTTGACCACCAGATAACATTAGTGGTTCTTTATCTAAGAAATTTTCCATTCCAACTTTTTTAGCTGCTTCATAAATTTGATCATGCATAAGCTTAGGTTCAACACGTTTATTTTCTAAGCCAAAAGCAATATCAGCTTCAACACTTGAACCAATAAACTGATTATCAGGATTTTGAAAAACAATTCCCAAAAATCTTCTTGCTTGATCTAAAGTATCAATAGTAACGTAATTACCAAACAAAGATAAATGACCAGATTCTGGTTGAAGTGCACCTATTAATAATTTTGAAAGCGTTGATTTACCTGAACCATTATGACCAATAACTGTTACATACTCGCCTTTTTTAATTTCAAAGCTAACATCATTTAAAACATAAGGCAAATCAAAATTATATTTAAAATTTATATTTTCTGCTTTAATCGCTATATCATTTAACTGATCTAACTCAGCACCGCGGCCCATTTCTTTAACTGAAGCTAAAAACTCCTTATAAATTTTTTTTGCTTCTATTAATTCTTCTTTAGACTTTTCAAAAACTATACTTGAATTTTTTGTTGATAGGTTTTTGTTCACTTTAGAAATAAATTTCAAATTTTCTTTAAATTTTTTTTCTTTTAAAATTAATTTAAATGCTTTGCTTTTTTGTTTTTTAATTTCGACTACTTTAGCAACTTCTTTTTTGTTTACTTGTTTTTGTTTATACTTTTGATTTATTTTATAAAACTCGTTATTAGCTTTTAAAAATTCTAAATAAGCATTATGTAATTCTTTTTTAAAATCGTTAATATCTTTTTCGGATAATTTAGTACTTTGGAATTTTTTTAATGATTCAGGCATATTATTCCTCCACTTGTTAATTATAATAATTATAAATTAAAATTCAAAAAAAATAAGACAAATGTCTCATAATTTTCAAATATTAAACTAGTTCAATAATAACCATTGGTGCATTATCACCTTTACGATTATCTAATTTTAAGATACGTGTGTAACCACCATCTCTATCTTTAAATCTTTTTGCAGTAATTGTAAATAATTTTTGAAGAACATCTTCTTTTGAAGAAGCTTCTATATTTCTTAATCAACTTGCAGCTTGTCTACGTGCATGTAAATCACCACGTTTAGCTAAAGTTACCATTTTATCAAAATGTTTTCTTAATTCTTTAGCTCTAGTTTCAGTAATTTCTAAACGTTCTGAAATAATAAGTTCAGTTGTTAAATTTCTCATTAAAGCTGTTCTTCAAGCTGTGTTCTTACCACGTTTTTGAATATATGACATTGCTTTTCTCCTTTTTAATTTTTATTAGTTTTTTTTGAATTCTAATTCTAAAGAAGCAATTTTTTGTTTGATCTCTAATAAAGATTTGCTTCCTAAGTTTGGGATTTCTTTTATTTCATCTTCTGTTTTTGAAACTAGTTCTCTTAAAGTATCAATGTTTGCTCTTTTCAAACAATTTAAGCTTCTTTGAGTGAATTCTAATTCTTCAACTGGTTTGTCTAGTTCTTTTTCTTCAACAGCATCCTCACCCATAACCACTACATCATCAATTGATTTATCAATAATTTCTGTAAAAGTTTCTAAATGCGAAATAAGTATTTTTGAAGCTAAAGCAACTGCATCAGATGCAAGAATTGAACCATCAGTTTCAACTTCTAAAATCAATTTTTCAGAATCTTGAGCTTTACCCAAGTTAATTATTTCTGAGTTATATGCAACTCTTATAATTGGTGAGTAATTTGAATCTATAGTAATCATTCCAGGTTCAATGTTTTTGTTATCTTTGTTTTCTTTAAAAGTTCTATACCCTCTTGAGTTTTTAGCATATAAAACTAAGTCAAGACTTCCACCTTCAGCAATATTTGCAATGACTAAATCTTTATTTAAAATTTCTACCCCTGCTGGTAAAACTAAATCTTTAGCTTTAATAGGCCCAACTGTTGTTGATGAAATCTTTATTTCAATATGTTCATCATCTTTATACATTTTTGAATTTATTGATAACACTATTTTTTTAACATTTAAAACTATACGAGATACATTTTCTTCAATACCAGGAATCGAAATGAATTCATGTTGAGCTCCAGCAATTTTAATTGCGTAAACTGCTGCACCTGGTGTTGATGATAATAAAGTTCTTCTTAAAACATTACCTAAAGTAATGGCAAAACCTCTTTCAAGAGGTGAAGCTGAAAACTTTCCGTAAAATTTACTTGGTGATTCTTGTATGATTCCGAATTCTGGTTTATTAAATTGTTTCATTCGCTATAACTCCTATTTTCTTTTATTATTTTCTTGGGCGTTTTCTTGGACGCACTCCATTATGTGGAACGGGAGTGCAGTCTTTAATTGAAGTTACTTCAATACCTGCTATTGATAATGCTCTAACAGCAGCATCACGTCCTGGTCCTGGTCCTTTAACTTCAACTTGAACAGATTTAATACCTTGATCAATAGCTCCTTTTGCAGCAGCTTCTGAAATTAATTGAGCGGCATACGGTGTAGATTTTTTAGAACCTTTAAACCCGATAGCTCCAGCACTTGATCATGAAAGAACATTACCTTGTTCATCACTAATAGTAACAATTGTATTGTTAAAAGTAGAGTGAATGTGTGCAATACCCTTTGGTATATTTTTTTTAATACGTTTTTTTGTACTTGTTTTTGGTTTAGCCATTTTTAAAATTCCTCTACTTTCTATTTTTTCTTGTTAGCTACAGTTTTTCTTGGACCTTTAACTGTTCTTGCATTTGTTTTTGATGATTGACCTCTTACAGGTAATCCTTTACGATGTCTTAATCCTCTATAACATCCAATTTCCATTAAACGTTTGATGTTTAATGAAACTTCTCTGCGAAGTTCTCCTTCAACTTTGAATTTCGAAACCTCAGCAGATATTAATTTAATTTGTTCTTCAGTTAAATCTTTTGTACGAAGATCTTCACTTATATTTAACTTAGCTAAAATAGTTTGTGAAGTTGATAGTCCCACACCATAAATATATGTTAGTGAGATTACAACTCTTTTTTCGTTTGGTATTTCTACTCCACTAATACGAGCCATTTTTAAAATTCCCTTCTTTTATTTTTTAATTTAGACTGTTTAAATTAACCTTGTCTTTGTTTGTGCTTTGGTTGTGCACAAATAATCATTACACGGCCTTTACGTCTAATAACACGACATTTGTCGCAAATTTTTTTGACTGATGATCTAACTTTCATCACAACCTCCGTATTTCTTTTAAAATAGTTTAAATCAGTTTTTAGCTGATTTAATTTATTTTGTTTATTTTTTAATTACTCTCAGGTTTTTTTTGAATTCTTCTGTAGGTAATTCTTCCACGTGTCATATCATAAGGTGATATCACGACTGTTACTTTATCTCCAGGTAAGATGCGAATGTGGTGCATTCGGATTTTACCTGACACGTGTGCATCAATAACTATGTCGTTTTCCAGTTTAACTTTGAATTGCGCGTTTGCTAACACTTCAGCAACTGTTCCCTCAAATTCCATTTCTGCTTCTTTTGCCATTACTACAACTCCTTTACTTTTGATTTGGTTAATACTTCATAACCGCTATCTGTTACTAGAATTGTGTGTTCAAAGTGAGCAGCCATGCTTTTATCAGCTGACAAGACAGTTCAGTTATCAGAAGCTAATTTAGTTTTGTATGTTCCGATTTGAATCATAGGTTCAATACAAATAACCATTCCAGCTTTTAAACGCATTCCAGTATCATAAATACCATAATTAGGTATATATGGGTCTTCATGCATTTGAGTTCCAATACCGTGTCCTGTATAATCTCTAGGAACACCAAATCCATGTTTTTCAGCATGACTTTGAATTATGTAACCTATAGTTCCTATACGAGTTCCTGGTTTAACTTCTTTAATTGCTAATTCCAAACACTCCTCAGTGACTTTAATAAGTATATCATGTTTTTCATTTTTTGCAATACCGCAAATCATAGTAAAAGCGCTATCAGCATGATAACCTTGAAAAATACATCCAGTATCAACAGAAACAATATCACCATCTTGCAAAATTCTGTCTTCAGGTATACCATGTACTAATTGTTCATTGATTGAAATACAAATAGTTTTTGGAAAACCATGGTAATTTTTAAAATTAGATTGACATCCTTTTGCTTTTATGAATTTATAAAATTCTTCATCTAAATCTAAGCAATTAACACCTGGTACTATCATTTTTTTTAGCATGCTAATAGCGTCTGATAAAACACTTGATGCTATTCGCATTTTTTGAATTTCAGCATTTGATTTAATACTAACGGCCATTAAAATGTTTCCATAACTTTTTGATATGTTTCTTCTGGTGTCAAAGTACCTGAATCCACAATTTTTAAAAATCCAGAATTTGTAGAAAAATATTTTATTAATGGTGCTGTTTGTTTTGCATATGCTTTTAATCTAACTTCAACTTTGTTTGGTTCATCATCTACTCTTCTTATTAATTCTGTTTGATCTTTATCGCAAATTCATTCAATTTTAGGTTTTCTGTTAATTGTATGATAACTAATTTTACAAGTTGGGCAAATTAATCTTCCACTTATTCTAGATAACAAAACTTCTTTAGCAACATCAATATAAATAATTTTTGAAATGCTTGATCCTAATTCTTTTAAAATTTCTTCCAAAGCTTTTGCTTGATTTAAAGTTCTTGGATATCCGTCAAAAATTAATCCATTGTGTTTTTCTTTTAAAAATTCTTTAACAATACCATTTGTCACTTCATCTGGTACTAGTTTGCCTGCATTTATGTATTCAATACATTGAATTCCCAAAACAGATTTTTTAGAAATTTCTTTGCGCATCAAATCACCAGTTGACAACTGTGTAAAACCTTTTTTATTAATTAATTTTTCAGCTAAAGTTCCTTTACCACAACCAGGTGCACCCAACAACATTATATTCATTTTGATTCTCCTTATTCTAACTATGTCATTATAACAAAATGCTTTTTAGCTTTTCAAATCATTAGATGAAAAAGCATATGGTAACAACTCTTGATTAATAATAGTTTTAATATAACCGTGCTTATTAAAAATCACAATTTCTTGTAGTGGATTTAACAATTCGCTCATTACTTGTCTACAAACTCCACATGGTGTGCCTAAATTTTCACTATCTGTATATAGCGAAAACTCTTCAATATCTTTTTCATTTCACCCCAAAGCGTAAAGCTGAGATATTGCTGCTCTTTCTGCACAAATAGTTGGTGAATATGAAGCAGATTCAATATTTACACCTTTAACAACATCTTGATTTTTTAATCTAATTATACAAGCAACTTTAAAATTAGAATATGGAGAGTATGCATTATTTTTTAAGTTTAATAACTTTTCAAACAATTCTTCTTTTTTCACAACGTCCTTTTAAATATTATAAAACAAAAAAGTTTTTGCTTTTATTATCATATATGAGTTGATGAATTTTGGTTTTCATCTGTAAACTTTTGTTTTTTAGATTCGATAAACTTGTGTTGTTGTATACGGCCTTGTATTTGTTGTGTTGTTTGTATCGCAACAGAAATACAAATAATTAGTCCAGTCCCACCAATTGCTAAATTACTTGGTAAATCTATTAACTTAGATATAACATATGGTAATGCCGCTATTGCTGCTAAAAAAATTGAACCAAATAAAGAAAGTCTATTTATTGTTGCTTGTAAAAAATTGGTTGTGTCTATTCCTGGTTTAATTCCAGGGATAAATGTCCCTGATTTTTGAAAATTTTCGCTTATTTTTTCTGGATTTATTTGAACTTGTGCATATAAAAATGTGAATAGTATAACCATGATTGAAAAAATCCCTATTCCTCATCATTTACTAAAAGATAAATACATTTGAGTAAACTTAACAAAACCATTTGAAGAGTAAATTCCACTTGACGCTAATGATGCTGCTGCTGTTGGATCTAAAATTTGAGCAATTGTAATTGGTGTTGAAATAATTGCAGAAGCAAATATAACCGGAATAACTCCAGCATTATTTAACTTCAATGGTAAATAAGGAGTATGGTCTTTAGCATCTACTAATCCACTACCAGTTTGTTGAATAGGTATTTTTCTTTCAGCTTCATTCATTAAAACTACAGAAAATATAACAATTAAAAAAATACCCATATAAATAGTAAAAAATATAATTCCACTAAATAAAATATTTATACTTTCTCCCTTGTCTGGAATTCACCATGTTCAAGTTTGAATTATATTTACTGGCATTTGAGTAATGATACCTATAAAAATAACAATAGAAATTCCATTACCAACACCTTTAATAGTTATCTGATCTGCTATTCATAACATGAAGTATGAACCAGCTAACATAACTAGAGGCACTAATATATAATAAAAAGCAGGACTGGCTAAAACTTTTGTTGAAACTCAACCAGGTTCAATTACTCCTTGTTGTTGTAAAGTAAATATAGTTGCAACACCTTGCATTAAAGCAAAAGGAATCATTAATACTTTAGTTAATTTATCTAATTTTTTTCTACCTCGCTCACCAGACTTATTTCATCTAGTTAAAATAGGTATTACATCTGTTGATAATAATTGAACAATAATAGAAGCAGTAATATAAGGAGAAACCCCTAAAGCTAATATTGAGAATCTTCCAATGGTACCACCACCTAAAGTTGATAGCAATTGAAAGAACTGTGAATTATCAATTGAGCTTTGAAAATCACTTGTTAATTTAATTCCTGGAACAGTTATATAAACACCAATCCTAATAATTATTAATAAGATTAAAGTAAAAACGATTCTTTTAATAAGATCTTTATTTTTAATAAAGAAGCTCTTATTAGCAAAATCGCTTTTATTAAGTGATTTTTTGGCTAACTTTGAATATTTTGTTTTCTCAGTTTTTTTTAGTGCCATTATTAAATCACCTCTACTTTTCCTCCAAGTTGTTCAATTATAACTTGAGCTTGTTTTGATATTTTATTTAATTTTACATTAACTTTTTTAGTTAATGTTCCATTATTTAAAACTTTAACTAATTGTTTTTCGTTTTTAATAACTTTTGCTTCTATTAAAGTTTTATGATCAATATTACTTAAGTTTAAATTTTCTAAATCAGAAAGAGTTAATATGATGTATTGTTTTTGATTAATTGAAGTAAAACCAATTTTTGGTAATCTTCTGTATAAAGGAGTTTGACCCCCTTCAAATCCGGGTCTAACACCCCCACCTGAACGAGAATTTTGACCTTTGTGACCTCTTGTAGAAGTTTTTCCTTTTCCAGAAGCCATACCTCTACCTACTCTAGTAGCATCTTTATGACTACCTTCAGTATATTTTAATTCATGTAATTTCATTGTATGGTTTCCTTCCTATTCAGCTTCTACTTGTTTATTTGTTTCAACAATAACTGATGCTGCTTCTTTTTTAATAACTGGTTTAGCGAATCTTAAATCATTTACTTTTTTACCAGTATGCATTAATGTTAAACCATCAAGTGTAGCTCTAATCATATTAATAGGATTATTTCTACCTAATGATTTAGCATAAACATCAGCAATACCAGCCAATTCAATAACAGCACGTGCTGGTCCACCAGCAATAATTCCAGTTCCTGGTTTTGCAGGTTTAATTAATACTTGACCTGCTCCAAATTTACCAAGTACTTCATGAGGTACAGTGGTTCCTCTTAAAGGTACTCTAATAACATTTTTTCTAGCTTCTTTAATTGCTTTTTTAATTGCTTCAGGAACTTCGTTTGCTTTTCCTGTTCCTAAACCAACACGTCCTTTTTTATCTCCAACAACAACAACTGCTGCAAATCTAAAGTGACGTCCACCTTTTGTAACTTTTGTAACACGTCTAATTGTTACAACTTTTTCTTCAAAATCATCTTGTTTTTGAAACTGTCTTGGCCCATTACCACGGCTGTTATTTGGTTTTCTATCAAACTTTCTTTTTTCAGGTTGAGTTTGATCATTTGATGTAGCAACTATTGGCGCTGATACAGCTTCAGTAGTAATTGTAGTTTCCACAACTGGTGTGTCTAATTTATTTTCTATCATAATCTTATTCACCCTTCCTAAAATTTCAATCCATTTTCTCTTGCAGTTTCTGCAAAAGCTTTAACTTTACCATGATATAAATATCCACCACGATCAAACACAACATCAATAATTTTTTTATTAGCTGCTAGTTTTGCAATTTCAGCCCCAACTTTTTTTGCAGCTTCTACATTACCAGCTTTTAAACCAAGTTTTAATGATGATGCTGAAACTAAAGTATTTCCTGTTATATCATCAATAATTTGTGCATAGAAATTAGTGTTAGATTTAAATACATTTAATCTAGGTCTTTCAGCTGTACCAATTACTTTACTTCTAACACGAAAGTGTCTTCTTTTTCTGGCTTCTTGTTTAGTGTACTTCATAATTTAATAACCTTAAGCGTGATACTACTTACCAGCTGCTTTCCCTTCTTTTCTAATAATAATTTCATCAGAGTATTTAATACCTTTTCCTTTATAAGGTTCAGGTTTTCTATATGCTCTAATTTCTGCTGCAACTTGACCAACTTTTTGTTTATCAATTCCTGTAACAATAATTTGTGTAACCTTAGGCACTTCAATTGTTATGCCTTCAGGAATATCATATTCTACTGGATGAGAATAACCTAATGACAGGTTTAATTTAGCACCATTTAATGCCGCTCTATAACCAACCCCATTAATATCTAATATTTTTTTAAATCCTTCATGTACTCCAACTAACATTCCTTGTAATAAAGAATTGGTTGTTCCGTGAAGTTGTTTTGTATGTTTTAATTCATTTTCTCTTTTAGTTGTTAATTCTGTTCCTTCAACTCCAATTGAAATTAAAGGTGAAAATGTTTGAATTAAAGTTCCTTTTGAACCTTTGATTGTAACTGTGTTTTTTTCATCAATATTTATTTCAACTCCTGCAGGGATTGCTAAAACTCTGTTTCCTATACGTGACATATTCTAATCTTCCCTTCTATTATCAGACAAAAGCTAACACTTCTCCACCAAAATTTGATAGTCGTGCTTTCTTACCTGTCATGATTCCTTGTGATGTTGAAACTATTGATATTCCTAATCCGTTTAATACTTGAGGGATTTCGTTTGCTGGTGCATATACTCTTAATCCTGGTTTAGAGATTTTTTTAAGTCCTGATATAACTCTTTGCTTTCCATGATATTTTAATTCAATAGTAATAGTTTTTTTAACTTCACCTTCAACAGTGAAGTCAACGATGAATCCTTCATCTTTAAGAATTTTAGCAATTTCTACTTTCATTTTTGATGAAGGCACTAAAACTGTTTTTAACATTCTTTGATTTGCGTTACGGATTCTGGTTAACATATCTGCAATTACATCTGTTGTCATATTTTTATCCTTTTATCTTTCTATTCCTATTATCATGAAGCTTTTCTAACTCCAGGGATTTGCCCTTCATACGCATATTTTCTAAAGCATAAACGACAAATTCCGAATTTTTTTAGCACAGCATGCGGTCTACCACATTTTTGACATCTTGTATAATTTCTTACACCAAACTTTTGATGTTTGGCTTGTTTAACTTTTAATGATTTTTTTGCCATAATTCGATCTCCCTATTTCGCGAAAGGCATTCCAAATTTTTCTAATAATTTGAAAGCTTCCTCATTTGTATTAGCACTAGTTACAATTGTTATATCCATACCACGAAGTTTAGCAACTTTATCATAATCTATTTCTGGGAATATGATTTGTTCTTTAATTCCTAAAGTATAGTTTCCAAATCCATCAAATGAAGTTTTTGGAACTCCTCTGAAGTCACGCACACGTGGCAAAGCAACTGAAGTTAAACGGTCTAAAAAGTCATACATCTTTTTACCTCTTAAAGTTACTTTTGTACCAATTGGCATTCCTTCTCTTAATTTAAATACAGCTAATGATTTTTTAGCTTTTGTAATTAAAGGTTTTTGACCAGCTAATTGTTGCAATTCAATAGCTGCTGCATCTAATTTTTTAGGATCTGTTGTCGCATCCCCTACTCCCATATTAATTACTATTTTAGTAATTTTTGGGACTTGCATAATTGATCTGTATTCTAATTCCTTAAATAATTCAGGAATAATTTGATCTTTATATTTAGTTTCTAATCTTGATTTCATATTAAATCTATTCCTTTCTTATTTTCCGGCTTTTTTTAAAGGTGATTTAGAAGCTTTAGCTAATCTAATTTTTTTACCATTTTCAATTTTATAACCGATTTTTGATATTCTTTCTTTATTTTTCGGATCTTGTAATGCGATGTTTGATATATTGATGTTAGCAGGAATTTGTTTAATCCCACCTTCTTGATCAGTTTGTGAAGGTTTAACATGTTTAACAACATCAATTCCTTGAACAGAAACTGTCCTTTTGTCTTTTGATATACTTGTGACTGGCCCGATTTCACCTTTGTGAGAACCAGCAATAACTTTAACTACGTCACCAACTAAGATTTTTGATTTGTTCATTTCTAGTTCCCCCTATAATACTTCTGGAGCTAGTGATGCAATTTTAACAAAACCAGCTTCTTTTATTTCACGTGCAATTGGACCGAAAATACGAGTTCCACGTGGTGATTTGTCATCTTTAATAATAACTACAGCATTTTCAGAAAATCTAATGTAAGTTCCATCATCTCTTCTTAATTCTCTTTTAGTTCTTACGATAACTGCTTTAACAACTTGACCTTTTTTAACAGCCCCGCCAGGTGCTGCTGATTGAATTGAACAAACTATAATGTCTCCAATACCTGTAAACTTTCTAACAGATCCACCTAGATTACGAATAACACGGACTTCTTTAGCACCCGAATTGTCAGCTACTTTTAATTTTGATAATGTTTGAATCATTTCTGTGTACCTTCTATAAAACTGCTTTTTCTACAATTTTAACTAATCTAAAGTTTTTTGTTTTTGAAAGAGGACGTGTTTCCATAATTTGAACTTTATCACCTATTGCAGCAATTTGTTGTTCATCATGAGCTTTATATTTTTTAGAATATTTAACACGTTTTTTATAAATTGGGTGGTTTTTGTAAGTTTCAACTAATACAGTAATTGTTTTTTCCATCTTGTCAGATACAACTTTACCAACTAGTATTTTTCTACTATTTCTTTCCATTATTTTGTTTCTCCTTCAGGCGAGTTTATTTGTTCTTCTTCAGCACTATTCATTGCAGCAGCAATAGCGTCTTCTTCACCATTTACTCCACCTTCATATTGTGCTTGTAATTCTTCAATCATTTTACGTTGTTTAGCTCTAACTTCTTTTCCAGATTTTTCTGCTTCTTGAACAGCTTTACTGTAATCAGTTTTCACTTTTGTATTAACATTTTCTCCAGCTTTTGCTTTTTCAGATAATACTAATTGAATTCTTGCAATTTCTTTTTTGATAATTTTAATTTGGTGAGTTTGTTCTAAGCTACCAACAGCAGCTTGAAATTTAAGAGCGAATAACTCAGCTTTTTTAGCTTCGTTTTTTTCAAGTAATTCACTTGTTGATAATGCTCTTGTTTCGTCCATTAATTTATTAGCCATTACTCTTCACCTCTCTTAACGAATTTGCAACGAACTGGAAGTTTATGCATTGCTAAACGCAAAGCTTCTCTTGCAGTTTCTTCGTTTACTCCAGCAATTTCAAACATAATAGTTCCTTCTTTAACAACAGCTACTCACTTTTCAGGGTTTCCTTTTCCAGATCCCATTCTAACTTCAGCTGGCTTTTTTGACATTGAAATATGTGGAAAAATTCTCATTCAAACTTTACCATCACGTTTCATAAAACGAGTCATGGCAATACGAGCTGCTTCAATTTGACGGTTATCAATTCAAGCTCCATCAAGAGACATTAATCCATAATCACCAAAATCAATTGTTTTAGCACCTTTTGCTTTTCCTTTAAAACTAACTTTGTGGGGTTTACGATATTTTGTTCTTTTTGGTAACAACATTATTTTCTTCCCCCTTTATTAGGTCTTCTATTAAAGTCTTTTCTAAACTCGTTAGCATATGTTGGTCTTTGACCTCCAATAACTTCACCATGGTTAATTCAAACTTTAACTCCAATTTGTCCATATGTAGTTGGTGCTTCATATAAAGCATAATCAATATCAGCTCTTAGAGTTGACAAAGGAACTGAACCTTCTATATATCCTTCAGTACGAGCCATTTCAACTCCACCTAGACGTCCACTAACAGAAGTTTTAATTCCTTTAACTCCTGCTTTTAATGCTCTTCTTATTGCAGCTTTTTGCACTGTTCTAAAAGAAGCACGATTTGTAATTTGTTCACCAATTCATCTTGCAACTAGTGTAGCGTCAGTATCAGGGTTTTTAATTTCAACAACTTTAACTTCAACTTTAACTTTTCTATCTTTAATAGCTTTTTTAACAGCTAAAACAATACTCTCAATGTTTTTTCCTTCTTGCCCTAACACTATTGCTGGACGAGCTGATGATATAACCAAAATAATTGATGAGGCAATTCTTTCGATTTTAACTTTTGCAACTGCAGCATCTTTTAATAACTTAACTACAGTTTCACGAATTGCGATATCTTGATTCAATCATTTAACATATTGATCTTTTTCTGCATATCATGTGTCTTCTCATTCTCTAACGATTCCTAAACGTAAAACATTAGGTGATACTTTTTGTCCCATAACTTCTACTCGCCCTTTCTAGTTTCTTTCATCACTTACAATAATTGTAATATGTGATGTTCTTTTTAAAATTTCATAAGCTCTACCATGAGCTCTTGGTCTAAAACGTTTTAGAGTTGGACCTTCATTAACATAAACAGTTTTAACAAATAATTTGTCAGCATCCATTCCGTTATTGTTTACTGCATTAGCAATTGCTGAATTTAATAATTTTAAAATTGGTTCAGCACTTCTTTTATCAGTATTGTGTAGCATAGCAATTGCTTGTGCTACTGGTTTTGTTCTGATTGTATCTACTACTAATCTAGCTTTTCTAGGAGAGATACGAATCATATTTAAATAAGCTTTTGCTTCCATTTTTTAATTCCTATCCCTTTCCTATTTTTTACCTTTATCATCACCGTGACCACCGAATTTTCTTGTTGGAGCAAATTCACCTAATTTGTGGCCAACCATATCTTCAGTTATATATACGGGTATAAATTCTTTACCATTGTAAACTCCGAAAGTTTTACCGATGAAATCAGGGAAAATAGTTGATCTACGTGATCAAGTTTTTATAACTTCATTTTCTTTTGAAACAGCAACTTTTTTAAATAAATATTCGTCTGCAAAAGGCCCTTTTTTTAATGATCTTGACATATACTATTCTCCTTCCCTATTTCTTAGCATTACGCTTTCTTACAATTAATTTCTCACTTGATTTTTTAGTATTACGAGTTTTAACACCAAGTGCTGCTTTACCTCATGGAGTTACAGGATTTTTACGTCCAATTGGAGTACGTCCTTCCCCTCCCCCATGTGGGTGATCGTTGGGGTTCATAACTGAACCACGAACTGTTGGGCGAATTCCTCTTCATCTGTTACGCCCAGCTTTACCTCAGTTAACTAAGTTGTATTCTTCATTTCCAACTTCTCCAACTGTTGCATAACAATCAGCTAAAACTTTTCTTACTTCACCTGATGTTAAACGTAAAGTTACATATTTACCATCATCATCTTTTCCAAGAATTTGTACTGAAGTACCAGCACTTCTAGCCATTTGCCCACCTTTACCAGGTTTTAATTCAACATTGTGAACCAAAGTCCCTTCAGGTATATTTTTTAATGGAGCAGCGTTTCCAACTTTAATATCTGCGTTTTCAGAAGCAACAACATTCATTCCTACTTTCATTCCTTTTGCAAATAAGACATAACGTTTTTCTCCATCTATATAATTAATTAAACAAATAAAAGCATTTCTATTTGGATCATATTCAATTGTAGTAATAGTTCCAATAATTTCTCTTTTGTTACGTTTGAAATCAATAATTCTGTATTTTTGTTTATGTCCCCCACCTTTGTGACGTGTTGTTATAACTCCACGGTTATTACGTCCGGCTTTAGAACTTTTAGCAGCCAACAATGATTTTTCAGGTGTACTTGTTGTTAAAGTAGCCTTATAATCAATAGTTGTCATATTTCTACGACCATTTGTCGTAGGTTTATATTTTTTTAATGCCATAATATCCCTTCCTATAGCTTTTTAATATTGATTTACAATATGCTCACTTATGGGTTTAAGTGTTTTCTATAAATCGTTTAGTAAATCTAGTGATTCACCTTCTTTTAAAGTGATGATCGCTTTTTTATAATTATTTGTTTTTCCAGCAAATTTTCCCATTCTTTTTTCTTTACCATCATAGTTCATAGTTCTCACTGATTCAACTTTAACTTCAAAGATTTGTTCAAATGTTTTTTTAATTTGTACTTTGTTAGCTTTTTTATTAACTAAGAAAGTATATACACCATTAGCATGACCTACAAATGATTTTTCGGTCAACACAGGTTTTTGAATAACTTCTGTTAAATGCATTATGAATATACCTCCTCAACTGCTAATACAGCTTCTTCTGTCATAACTAATTTATGAGCATTTAATATGTCATAAACATTTAATTTAATTGAAGGTATTGTTTTAATACCAGCAATGTTACTTGATGATTTAATTAATAATTCATCATTTTCTTTAGTTACAACTAATATTTTTTGATCTTCAACTTTTAAATTTTTCATTGTACTAATCATCTCTTTTGTAGATGGTTTAGTAAATTCAAATTTATCAATAATCACAATATTTTGTTCAGCAGCTTTAATTGATAAAGCTGATTTAAAAGCTAACGCTCTAACTTTTTTATTAACTGATTTTTTATAGTTAATATCCGGGGTTGGACCAAAAGTAACTCCCCCACCTCTTCAATGAGGTGCTCTAATTGACCCTTGACGAGCACGACCAGTTCCTTTTTGTCTTCAAGGTTTTTTACCACCACCACGCACTTCTGCACGAGTTTTAGTTTTTTTAGTTCCTTGTCTTAAAGCAGCTTGTTGTGAAATTACTGTGTCAAATATTGCTTGTTGATGAGGTTCTACACCTCAAACAGAATCTGATAATGAAATTGATTTAACTTCTTGCCCTTGGACATTTAATACTTTTAATTCCATGATTATTCTCCTGCCTCTTCAGTTGGAGTTTCAATAATAACAGTTTCTTGAACTGCATCAGCAACCACAGGTGCTACTTCAACCTCAACTACTTTTTCAACTTTTGCTTCAACAGCTGGTTTAGTATTTCTTACTAATAACTTAGCTGCTTCAGCAGATTTTAATCCTTTAACATTTTCTTTAATAATTACATAAGCTTTATTTGGCCCAGGAATTGATCCTTTTACCATTACTATATTGTTATTAATTGAAATAACTTCTAGATTTTGGATTGTGCGTTTTGCATCACCCATGTGCCCAGCCATTTTTTTTGATTTAAAAATACGGTTAATAATTGCTCCCATTGAACCAATACCTCTGTGGTATCCTGATCCATGAGCCATAGGACCTCTTGAGTAATTATGTCTTTTAATTGCTCCAGCAAATCCTTTACCTTTTGATATTCCAGTAACGTCAACGTATTGACCAGTTTGGAAAACATCTGAAGCTGTAATTTGACTTCCAACTTCATATCCTCCCATGTTTCTGATCTCTTTTACGAAGCGCTTAGGAACTGAATTAGCTTTTTTGAATTGTCCTAAGTCAGGTTTGTTTACTAAGTTTTCTCTTTTGTCAAATACTCCTAATTGAGTAGCATTATATCCATTTGATTCAAGAGTTTTAACTTGTAGAATAGTGTTTTGTTGAACTTCAATAACAGTTACTGGTATTAATTTACCATTAGTTGTAAAAACTTGAGTCATTTCAACTTTACGTCCTAAGATTCCTTTCATCTTTATATCTCCTTATATTTGTATTTTGATGAGTCATGTATATTTCGTTAACTTGTCTAAAATATGATTTGTGTTTTGTTTGCTTTTTTAAAGTTTGATTTCGATCTCTACACCACTTGGTAATTGAACTCTTTTTAAAATGTCCATTGTAGTTGGTGTTGGATTTAAAATCTCTAATAATCTTTTGTGGGTTCTCATTTCAAATTGTTCACGTGAATCTTTATATTTGTGAACAGCTCTTAAAATAGTAATCACTTGTTTGTCTGTTGGTAATGGGATTGGTCCTCTGACTTTTGCCCCAGTTCCTTCAGCAGCTTCGATAATTTTTAAAATGCTTTGATCTACAATTGTATGATCATAACCTTTTAATTTAATTCTCATTTTTTGTTCTGCCATCATAACCTCCATTTGTTTTTATCTACAACTCCTATGAGTGTGTTGTAATTGTGCATACAAAACATACATGCTAAAATATTATACACAACCCACCAAATTAAGTCAAATAAAAAGTGCATTTAATCAAAATACACCTTTTCTTTTATAATTTTATGTTTTTATTTTTTAATAACCATTAGTGTGTTCTTTTCCATTAACAATATTAACTCCACCACTAGTTCCCAAGCGATCAGCACCTGCATTAATCATTGCAATAGCATCATGATAAGTTCTAACTCCACCAGCTGCTTTAACTTTGCAAGCATTGCCAACAATTTTTTTCATTAACTTTACATCTTCAATAGTAGCTCCACTTGTAGAAAAACCAGTTGAAGTTTTAACAAAATCTAACTCAGCTTCAATAGCTAACTGACATGCTTTAATGATTTGTTCTTTAGTTAATAAACAATTCTCCATAATACATTTAACAATATTTTTACCAGCTGCTTGTTTAACTGCTTTCATATCATTTAATACTAATTCATAGTTTTGATCTTTAAGTGCACCAATGTTTAATACCATATCAATTTCACTAGCACCAAATTTAATAGCTTGTTTAGTTTCAAATGCTTTTGTGTTACTATCACAAGCACCCAAAGGAAATCCAATCACATTTGTGATTTCAGCTTTACTATTCTTTAACAACTCATTTGCATACTGTGTTCATGTAGTGTTTACACAAATTGTAGCAAACTCATATTTGATAGCTTCTTCGCAAAGTTTTTTAATTTCAGCTTTTGTAGCATCTGCTTTTAATAATGTATGATCAATATATTTGTTTAAATTCATCTTTTATTCCTTTTTATATATTTAAGTATTCTTTCATACTTTTAATTATGTTAATTGTTTTCTCAGAAGAGTCTTTTGCATCATGACCAACAACAACAAAATAAATTTTCATTTTAGGTTCAGTTCCACTTGGTCTAACAGCAACTCATGATTTATCTTGTAAATAATACTTTAAAAGGTCTTGACCTGGCATATTATGCAGTCCTTTAATATGATCATCAATTTTAATCACTTTAATTCCTGCAATTTGTTTTAAAGGTTTGATTCTTAGATCGCTCATTATTTTATCAATCTTAGTTTTCTTTTCTTCTGGTTTAAAGTTAAGATTTAAAGTTTGAGTTGTGTAATAACCAAATTCTTCATATATTTGGTGTAAATAATCTACTAATGTTAAATTTTGTTTTTTAAAATATCAAGCCATTTCAGCAATCATAATAGATGCTTGTATTCCGTCTTTATCCAAAGTAGAATCATCAATCACATAACCATAACTTTCTTCATAAGCAAAGACAAAGTGTAATCCATTAATTGGTTCTTTAGCTATTTCTCTCCCCATTCACTTAAAACCAGTTAATGTTTTAATTATCTTAACACCATATTTTTCTTTAGCAACACGATCTCCAAGATCACTAGTTACAAAGCTTGAATATAATGTTGGATTAGTTGGTATTCTATTTAATCTTTTAAAATTAGCTAGTTTTCAATCAATTAGTAATGGTCCGGTTTTATTCCCATCCATTCTGATAAATTCATTATTAACTTTAACAAACATTCCGAATCTATCAGCATCTGGGTCATTCATAATGATAATATCAGCATTATATTGTTTACCATATTGTAAGGGTATAACTCATGCAGGGTCAAATTCAGGATTGGGATTAATTACATTTGAAAATGTTTCATCTTCAAAAGCATGTTCTTCCACTTCAATCACTTCATATCCGCTTTGTCTTAATATTGATGGTGTATATGCACTACCTGTCCCATTAACTGCACTAAACACTATTGTTAAATTTTTCTTTGATTCAACATCATCATAAAATTCTAACTTTTTAATCATAGCAATATAATCATCAATAACTTTTTGATTAACTACTTCAATTAATTCTTTTTTAGTCGAATATGTTCATTTTAAAATGTTTTCAATTTTATTCATCGAATCAGAAATAATTGCTGTCTGTTCATCTTGCAACTGGCATCCTAATGGATCATATATTTTATAACCATTATATTCTTTTGGATTATGTGAAGCTGTAATCACAACTCCGCCAATAGCTTTTAATTGTTTAACTGCATATGAAACAACTGGTGTTGGTTGCATATCGTTGTTTTTAAATAAATATGCTTTGATATTAAAACTGGATAATATATTTGCAACTTCTTGGGCAAATCTTTTTGAATTGTGTCTATTATCATGACCAACTACAACCCCTTTTAATAATTCATTTGAATAGTTTTTAATGAGTAATTTAGCATAAGCAATTGTTACTTTTTTAATAGTGTAAATGTTAAATCTTCCTGGTCCAGCACCAAGTATCCCTCTAATGCCTGCTGTGCCAAATTCTAATTCTATTCCTTCAAATGTAGCAAACAATTCTGATTCATCAGCACTCTCTAATTCTTGTTTCACTTCTGGATCAATGTTTTTAGCATTAATTCATTCTTGATATATCTTATTTTCTTTATTAAAAAACATACTTCTCCTGTCTTTTTATATTATATTATTAAATTATGAAAGAAAAGGAAATATTATGGGATATACATTTAACAATTTGATTGAAAAGAAAAAACACAAACAACAATTAACAACACAAGAAATTAAATGACTAATTGATAGTTTTGTTAAAAATGATGTTAAAGATTATCAAATGTCAGCAATGGGAATGGCAATTTGATTTAATGGTATGAGTGATAAAGAAATTGTTGATTTGACAAAAAGTTATGTTGAATCTGGATTTGTATATGATGTTAGTGAAATTAAAGGATTAAAAGCTGATAAGCATTCAACTGGTGGGGTTGGAGATAAAACTAGTTTAGTTCTTTCACCAATATTAGCAAGTTATGGTGTTAATGTTTGTAAAATGTCAGGGCGTGGACTTGGTGTAACTGGTGGGACTATTGATAAATTAGAATCATGTCCAGGTTGAACTAGTGAACTTAATAAAGACGAATTTATTCAAGTAATTAAAAAATCACATATCGGACTTGTTGGTCAATCAGATGATATTGTTCCTGCTGATAAAAAAATGTATGCATTAAGAGATGTGACTGGGACTGTTGATTCAATTCCTTTAATTGCTGCATCAATCATGTCAAAAAAGTTAACAATTGAAGCTGATAGTTTAGTATTAGATGTTAAAGTTGGAACTGGTGCTTTTATGAAAAATATTGCTGAAGCTGAAAAGTTAGCTAAAACAATGATTTCAATTGGTGAAGGTTATGGAAGAAAAGTTTCTGTTATTCTTTCAAATATGGATAAACCCTTAGGTAAAGCTATTGGAAATGCATTAGAAGTTAAAGAAGCTTATGATACATTATTAGGTAAAGGTCCTGAAGATTTAATTGATGTTGTTACAACAGCTGCTGGGGTTACACTTGTTAATGTTGGTTTATTTACCGATATTAAAGAAGCTATATTAGATGTTAAAAATAAGTTAAAAACTGGTGAAGCTGCTAAATATTTAAAACGTTTTATTGAAGCACAACATGGAGATTTTAGTGTTATTGAAAATTATGATAATCACTTTACTACAAAACATAAAATTGAGATATTAGCATCAAGAGATGGTTATGTTGATAGTCAAGATGCTGAAATAATTGGTTTAATTTCCATGGATCTTGGAGCTGGTAGAAAAACAAAAGAAGACACAATTGATTTTGCTGCAGGCATTTATTTAAATAAAAAAGATGCTGAGCAAGTTAAAAAAGGGGATCTTGTAATGACTTTATATACTAACTTTGATATACAAGATAGCTGAATTAAAAGAGCTGAAAGTAGTTTCAAAATAATAGACCAACCCAGTAGCATCTTGAACATTTACCGCATTATGAGATAATTAATTACTATTAATTTTTAAATATGCTGCATTAATAGTTTTATTATTTATAGTAAATTTGTTTAAACCGAATTAGAAATTAACAAGTCTTTTTTTATAGTAACGTACAATTCAATGATGCTAAAAAATAAATAAATCTAAACAGAAAGCATTTTTATTAGTAACAACTTAAAAAAATTCAAGATATTCTATCAAAAACAAAAAAAGATATACTGTCAAAATATTTAGTTCAAAATGTTAATAATAATGAAAATTTAAGATTTTCTAGTTTTAAAAAAATATTCAATTAATTTTGAAGAAAGGTTTAGTTAAGAAATGCAGATAACAATAAAAGATGTAATTCAGAAAAGGTTTCGATATTTAAAATTATTATTTTCATTTGAAATAATTTTTATGATTGGCATAATAATAATTTTGTTCTTAAATATATTTTTATTTAAAAGGTAATTAAGTGAAAATGATAATTGAATGATTAACGCAATTTGTGGAGTTATAATATTTTTTTATGGTTTTAATTTAATAATTTTTATATTTATATTTGCTATGATTTCATCTTTTTATAAAAGTTTAAATCCAGAAAAAATACAATTTCTTGGCAATTAATTGGATCAATAATGCTTAATAGAAAAACTTATAACAGTCTTTTTAAAAATGAATTAAAATATAATAAATGATCTATTTTCTTGTCAATCATAATATTATTAGATAATCTTAAGTTGTGATTTAAAAATGCTTTTTTTTGATTAGGCATAGCCGGGGGCGCTTCTTCACTTGGAATTTTTAGCGGTTTTTTACTTGACTTATTATTATTTGTGTTTTTCTACTTTCTATTATATTTTTCATTTTATTTATTAACTGTTTTACCAATAAGTATTCTTGTTTTGATCTTTACAATTGGTAAATAAATATTGTTCTAAATTAAATCAAAATTAAATAGATTTACATTGTGGAAATTTGGTTTAATGGCATTTCTGATAAAGAAATGTATGCCTTAAGGGATGTGAATGGAACTGTTGATTCAATTCCTTTAATTGCAGGATCAATCATGTCAAAAAAGTTAACAATTGAAGCTGATAGTTTAGTATTAGATGTCAAAGTTGGAACTGGTCCTTTTATGAAAAATATTGCTGAAGCTGAAAGGTTAGCTAAAACAATGATTTCAATTTGTGAAGTTGCTTAATATTTAAAAGTATAAAAAAGAGCATGCGCTGACATGCTCTTCTCTTTTTAATAATATTTTAAAAAAATTATTAATAGTTTTTGTTTATGTAACTATTTGATGAACTAAAATTAAAATCAAATGTTTTATTCCAATCTTCTTCAAAAATATTTAATTCAAAAAAAATTTCTCTAAATTCTTGGTTTGAAATAAAACTTAAAAAACTATTAAAAGAATTATCAAGAGATTTAAATTTGTTATTAAAATTATTAAATCTGTCATTATTTTCAAATAATTTTAATAAATCTTTTTCCAATGCATCTTTTTCACTTTTATTCATTATTGAAAAACCAAATAAAATTAAATCAAAATTAAATTTTTTTGAGTATTTGTCCTTTAAATATTCCTCTAATCTTATAAATAAAACCATGTAACCTTGTAATTTATTCATTATTTCTGTGTATTCAATTTTGCCAGATTGTAATTTAACAAATTTCACTATCGCTTCTAAGTCGTTAAGATAATTATTTATAAATAAATTAGATAAGTGAACTGCATAGGGTTCCCAATTTTGATTTTTTGAAGCAAAATCAACTTTCAAAAATGATTTGAGTTCTTTCATGACAATATCCCTTACTTTCTCATATAATTATTATAGATTATTTTTAATAAAAACATAAACTATTGTTTCCTTTTTTCTTTAATAAACTTCTTAGTTACTTCATTTTCTTTCTGCTTTTTTTGTTTATACTTTGCATTTTAATTTTATCAAAATAAGTTTTTAAAACAGACTGCTCATTTTTCACATTAGCTTGTTTTATTTTGTCATTTAGTATTTTTGTCATTTCCTCAGTTTTCTTTGCAACATGAATGTTGTTAGATATAAGTTGTGTTAATGCACTAACTAAATTTTATTTAATTCTTCTGAGGCATGCTTAGCTTGCAATTCCATTGCTATGATTTTATCGTCACGAGCCTTGTTCTGCTTGTTTACAAATATCTGTCTAAAGAAGTTGTAAATACCTACAAAAAGGGTTATTAATATCATTATAAATGCTAATCAATTATCCACACTTCAATCACTAAACATTTTTTACTCCTCCTTTTTGAAATTAATATCTATTTTATAAAAATGCTATCGTTTCTTAGTCATTATGAACTTAATTTGATTTTCATTATTCTTTTTTTCATAATTTACATTATTTTACCTAAATTTTCCTGATTACCTATTGTGTGAAATCACTGAATAAACCAATATTAATGTTGATATCAAGTAATAATGCTAAAGCCATTGTGCTTATAATTAATCCCACAAATAATTATATAACATCTCTTTAATAAAAAAAATATATAACAAAATCGTTGGATTAATTCATCTGGTAATTTTTTTGTATTTTGAATTTGATCTTGTCTTTTTTTCGTTTCAAGAAGAATCTTATGAATAACTTAAACCATTGGAACAAATATATTAATTAATTAAACGTCACTCAAAGTTATATTTAAAGGATGTTTCTATTTATAATGAATTTAATTGATTCTTCTTCTTTTGTATCAAAATTTTTCTTTGACAATTCTTTGTGGAGTGCAATTTCCTTTTTCTAACCATATTCTACAGGATTATCTTTTAGTTCTTTTATTACAAGCTTATCTCATATACTTTGATTTAAGTTTAATTAATACATCAGTTCTTTTTGAAACCAATTCAGACTTAGTTTGAACCATTAAAGCCGATTTGTTAGGAGTTCATGATTAGCATCCAAATATTCAACTATTAGCTTATATTTGATTTTCATCAATTTTTTTCAAATTCAGGCAAACCATACAACCAATGTACTTGACACTTTTTATTGTATTCATTTTTCCCATTACAATATTGTTTAAACAAATTTATATCTTCAGTTTAAAGTTTTTTATTTTTTCATATTTACCTTACATAGTGTATTTCAAATTCATTACTCTATCTACAGTTTTTTTATCTTTGCTAAAACTTCAAAAATAATCCAATCCAGTGTTTACTTCTTTTTTCTGAATCATATTTTAACTTATAATTTCTTCAGAAAATCGTTTAGTTTAATTGACATAGATATACAACATATATAGAAAAACCTTACACTATTGAATATTTAAATGGTCACAAAAAGGGTTTGGTATGTATACAAAATTAAACTACAGCATATTCGTGTCAATTAAAAAATGAAAAATTGTGGGTTATCTACTTTCCTAGACCCCACAACTTTTATTTATACTTACTTTTTGGGGTTCACTCTAGAATTATTGTCTTAAAATCATTTTTATTTAGATAATAAATTCTTTGATTTTTTGGAGTAATTACAACTTCATCCTTATTGGATAATACAAAAATATCTTTAAATTTATAATCATTTAAATTTAAATCAGCATTGATTAAAAATAAATTTAAATCTTTTTTTGAAATATTTGCGAAGAATTTTCTAAAAAATATTTATCAATAATTTCTGTAGTAATATTATAATTTCGGTAACTAATTTTATTACGATTTTTAAAATCAAAAACTTGTTTCATAAATTGATTCTTAAATAAAGGCTTTTCGATGATTTGATAAAAAAAGTTATCTTGAGTTAATAAAGCAGTCGTTTTATTTATAAAATCTAAATAGATATGAATTTCTAGAGGCATGTAGCCAGTTCTTATAATTTCACATTGCAAATCTTTATCTATCTTGGTCAAAAATTTCAAAGCCCGATTTCAATTAACCGGAATAAAAGCAGTCTTCAAATATTTATCTGGAATATTTGAAAATATTTCATCACCAACTAAAAAAAGTAATTGTTCTTTAACAATCACTTCTTTAATTTCAATTAAAATATTTTGTTTATCAAAATAATACATAATAATATTTTAACAAACTAGTTGTTATTTAAAACCTTAATAATTTTAAGATCAATATTGTTTTTAAATTTTAAGATGATTGAAATCAATGATTTGATCAAACTCATTAATTAATTTATCATCTAACTTGTGAGAAACAATTATTACAGTTTTATCAATTGATAATAAGTACTCTAAAATAGTGCCTGTATTTCTAACATCAAGTGAACTGGTGGGCTCGTCAAAAATTAAGATGTCTCGATTAGTATTAATCGCTTGAGCTAATAATATTTTTTGTTTTTCTCCTCCAGATAAATTAATAATTTGGCTTTGAAGATTATATTCGGGATGAAAGTTCAGTTTGTCTAAAATATTTTTAATTTTTAATTCATTAACCTCTTCATTTCATAAAGTAATATTATTAAGAATCGTATCTTCAAAAAGGTGAGGGAATTGTTCAGAATAATATATTGAATTATAAAGTGTCTCATCACTTAATGAATGGTAGTTCTTATTATTTAACAAAATGTCCCCGTCATAATTTTGATTTATTTTTACCAAACTTTTTAAGAAAGTTGTCTTACCACATCCACTATGACCAATAATTAAAATCTTTTGATTATTTTTAATTTCAAATCTTAAATTTTTTAATAATTCGATACCTTCAATTGTTAATGCAAAATTTTTTAATTGCAGTTTTTGAAAACTTAATTTCAATGGTTTATTTGTAATATATTGTTGTTCTAATTTAAATTTATTAGCAATTTTTTTACCAGCAATTAAATGGAATAATCCACGAAATGTTGCTTGTGAATCATAAGTAAATGTTGCTGAAAACTGTGTAATAGCAATGACTGATCCAGCTGTTATATTACCTTTATATAGAAGCCAACCACAAAAAATTAAAATCATGACCGATGAAATTGTTGATACCGAATAAATTGCTTCAGATTGTAAAACTTGATTAAAACTATTTTTCTTGATTTTATTTTCAATTAATTCACTTTCCTCATTATTTTTACGGATAAATTTAAAAAGCATTAAATTTTGTCAAAAAAGCGAAAATCCGTTAATTAAATCGGTTATTTTTGATAAAAAAACTTTATTTTGTTCACTAATAGCAATAGTGCTTTTATTAATCATTTTTTGAAATAAACTCGATACTATAAAGATGATAATAGTAATAATAATTGTAGCCAAAAATAAAATTCAACTGTAAGCAGCCAAAAAACCAACCCCAATGATAACTCAAGTAAAGTTATAAATAAATTCTAGAATTTCATTTAAGTATGAATTTTCAATTTGTTCTACATCTGCTGATAATCATGAGACTGAAGGAATAAAGTTTTTATCTTGAGCGTATTCTCAAATAATTTTTTTAGCAATTTGCTGACGTAAATAATTTTTGTAAAGCATTTTGATTTTATTACTTACTAAATTAGTAATTAAATTAAACACTCGAGCAAATAACATTGTTATAATCAAAATTCCACAAAAAATTACTAATTGTTGATAATTTTTATCTTGAGATATATCAATAATTTTTTGTTCACAAACAATTAAAATAGCATAACAAAGTAAATGAATTGCCATTGTTTTACAAAACATTAATATATTATATTTAATTTTTTTATATATTCTCCTTGGATTTTATAACCAAGTTATTAAAAAAATACTACTAAATAGTAGTTAATGGTAAAAAACAATATTCTCTGATTTAATAAAATGGTTATTAGTTAGTTGATTTAAAAAGATAGTTAACAATAACTTTGACTATAGTTGTTTGGATCAAACACTACCTCCTTATTTTGAATAAATGTATCAAAATATATTCCTTTATTATTAATATTTGTGTTTTTTATTTTATATAGTGTTAAAATAAAATTATAGCAAATAATACTCTTAAAAACTAAAATTTATAAAAATTATTTTAAGAAATATGGAGGTAATTATGTTATCAATTTTAAGTTTAATTGGAGCTTTAGGGTTTATAGTGAGTGGTCCGGCTTCTATTTCACATTCTATAGTTAATAAAACACAATTTAAAAAATACGAATTAGAGATTATTGATTTATTTAAAAAAGATCAGGAAATAATTTATAAAAATATTAATTTATTTTCTTCCATTAATAATAATGATATTAAATCATTTTTGATTGAAGAAAATGAAAGTGTAATTTTTGACTTAAATAAATTAGAAAAAAGAGGATTCAATCAAGAATCTTTGAGTTTTCTTTTTAGAAGAAGCTTTAAAAACACAACCTTAAAGGGTTTAGAAAACAAAGGAATGTTTGAAGAAAAACATTACAATGTTAATACAAATAATTTATTTTTGGAAAATAGAATTATTGGACAAAAGGAAATTGCATTTAGTGGTCCCAATCATTGATATGAGTATTTAATTGGATATTGAAAGATTCATTTTAATAATGAAATGTCAATTGAATTATCAAAAGGAAATTTTTTAAGCACTCTCTCAGAATTGTCGGGTGTTTTAGCTGATGGGATGGCGAATATTCCTTATATTGCTACTGGCGCAACTGCTGTTTCTTTATTGGCGGGCATTTTAGCTACTTTAGGTTCATCAATATTTGAAAGCGGAAACAAAGGCAATGGAATATATATTAGATTTGCATTTCTTATTCCTACAGGTTGGGGACCAAGTGATAAAAAATGAAATTAATATATATGTGTCAAAGTTAGAAGAAAGGAAAAAAGGAAAAAATGAAAAAAGGGATATCAATTTTAGGTTCTTCTTGAATTTCGTTATTACTGAATTTAACTATAATAGATTTTTTTTGAATGATATTTTTAATTTTTAATTTTGAGCAATTTCATTCAATGTTTTTTATTTCTTTATTTGTATCGATTATTTATTTAGTTGTTCTAAGTGCATATATTATTTTATTTATTTTACATAACCAAAAAAAAATTACGCTAAAATGGATTAAGTTTCTCTTTCCATCTAAAGTACCTCAAAAAACCAAAAATTTAGGATGGTTAAATTTTTTGAATTGAATATGATCATTTTTATTATTATCCTTAGGGATATTATTCTTCGCTCTTTTCAAAGAAGGAGCAACTGTTTTATTAGGGTTGTCATTTATATACTTCTTTTTTGGTGCTTTGGCTTTCGTTTGCCCAATTTTAGTGTTCTTATTTTATTATTCAAATAATAATTTGCAAAAATACAATGTTTATTTTGCATTATTTGGTCTAGGATTTAGTTCTATTTATGGTTTTTATGAATTGTTAAATCATAGATCATATTCAGAAAACGCAGTTAATAATATTCAAAATAACACCAAAGGTATTTCAGTAATAGGAAGTATTTGAATCGGCTTTGTAGCTAATGTTTTAATAGCATCTCCATTTCAAATTGTGGCTGGAATTTTAGAAAATAAAAATTGATTATTTATTTTAGGAATTTGTTCATTGGTTTTATCTTGTCTTTATTTAATTTTATTTATTTTAACTAAAAAAAATATTATCCATAAGCATTTCATCAATTTTTTTGTTCCACAACAAAAATCTAGAGTTAAACATGATCTATTTTATTTATTGTTAATTAATATAATTTATTTAGTTAGTTTTTTAATAACTTTTATTCTTTCAGTATTTCTTAAACAAAATTGAAGTTGGGAAAGTAATATGATTTGATTTTACTTTAATGTTGTCATTATCATTATGTCTGTAATCAGCTCGTCATGTATTTTATTAATTTGATATCAATATGATCAATGAATACCTTATATTAAATATATAGCTTTATTCAATCCTTTTTTTGGAATCATTTATGGGATTTATGAAATTTATAATCATAATATAGATAACGATGGTGAAATAAAATTATAAAAAAATACTAGTAATCTAGTATCCTTTTTGATGTTCTTCACCTTTAATAATAGCTACACCACCACTAGTTCCTAAACGTGTTGCGCCATTTTCAATCATCTGAATTGCATCCTGATAAGTTCTAACCCCACCAGCTGCTTTAACTTGAGCATTATTTCCAACTGTTTCTTTCATTAGTTTTACATCTTCAAAGGTTGCTCCTGAAGTTGAAAAACCAGTTGAAGTTTTAACAAAATCCAGCTTTGCTTCAACAGCTAATTCACACGCTTTGATAATTTGATCTTTGGTTAATAAACAATTTTCCATTATACATTTTACAATTTGTTTTCCAGCAGCGTTTTTAACTGCTTTCATATCATTCAATACAGTTTCATAATCACCATCGATTAAAGCACCGATGTTAACAACCATATCAATTTCTGTTGCTCCATTTTTAATTGCATTTTTGGTTTCAAATGCTTTAACTTCGCTTGAACTAGCACCTAATGGAAAACCAATCACATTAGTTATTCCAATATTTGAACCAATCAAAATCTTTTGTGCTAATGGAGTTCAATATTCATTAACGTAAACTGTAGCAAAATCGTATTCGATTGCCTCATGACACAACTTGATAATTTCAGATTCAGTTGCATCAGATTTTAATAAAGTATGATCAATACATTTATTTAATTTCATTTTTTCCTTTAAATTTTCAATAATATTTTTAATTCTTGATAAATTCTTTCAACTTTAGTTTGTGCTAGTTTTTCATTGCTATCAACCCCAACAAAATAAATTTTTAATTTGGGTTCAGTTCCACTTGGGCGAACTGCAAATCATGAATTATCATCTAGATAAAATTTCAACAAATCTTGTCCAGGCATATTATATAAACCATTAATATAATCTTCAGTATTGATAACCTCTAATCCAGCAATTTTTTTAATTCCATTTGTTCTTAATTACTTCATTAATGGTTCAATTTTCACAGTCTTTTCTTCAAGTTTAAAATTAAGGTTTGCAGTATAGGTAAAGTAATATCCATACTTTAGATATAACTGATCAAGATAATCTATCAAAGTTAAACCCTTTTCTTTATAATACCAACAAGCTTCAGCAATCATGATTGAAGCTTGAATACCATCTTTATCACGAGTTGAATCATCAATGACATATCCATATGATTCTTCATAAGCAAAAACAAAATTCAAACCGTTCTCGTTTTCTTTAGCAATTTCACGACCCATTCATTTAAAACCAGTTAATGTTTTAATGATTTTAACTCCATATCCTTCACTAGCAATACGATCTCCTAAATCACTAGTCACAAAACTTGAATATAAAGCAGGATTATTTGGGATTTTATCAAGACGTTTTAGATTTGCTAATTTTCAATCAATTAAAAGCGGACCAGTTTGATTACCATCTAAACGAATAAATTCTTTATTTGCTTTAACTGCAATTCCAATTCGATCAGCATCAGGATCATTTAAAATAATTAAGTCCGCATCATGTTTATAACCATATTCAAGCGGAATTTTTCAAGCGGGATCAAATTCAGGGTTGTGATTTATTACATTTTTAAAGGTTTCATCTTCAAATGCATGTTCAGCAACTTCAATTACCTCATACCCACATTGGCGCAGAATAACTGGTGTAAACTCTGTACCAGTTCCGTTGACTGCAGAAAAAACAATTTTAACTTTGGCTTTTGCAACTTCTTTCTTCGGATAAAATTCTAAATTATAAATCATTGCAAAATAGTCTGTGATAACTTTTTGTGGCACAACCTTAATATAATCTGGTGATGGTTTAAATTGGTAATTAAGAATTTCTTGAATTTCTCCCATTTCATTTGCCAAGTAATCAGTATCAACTTCTTCTAATTGACAACCAACCGGATCATAAATTTTATAACCGTTATATTCTGCTGGGTTATGAGAAGCGGTAATAACAATTCCACCAATACAGTTTAATGCTTTAGTTGCAAAAGATACAACTGGAGTGGGTTTCATATCATTATTTTCAAATAAATATGCAGTGATATTATAACTGCTTAAAATTTCAGCAACTAGTTGAGCAAATTGCTTTAAATTGTGGCGATTATCATGACCAATACATACCCCACCTTCTAAACGATTTGAATACTTATTTTTTAATAGTTTGATAAATGCTAAAGTAACTTTTTAATAGTATAAGAATTAAATCGGCCAGGACCAGGACCTGAAATTCCTCTAATTCCTGCAGTTCCAAATTCTAGTTGAAAATTGAAAGCAGCATTTAATTCAACATCAGAGGCATTATTTAATAGAATTTTTAATTCTGGATCTAAATCAGTTTGGGTAATTCACTCTTGATAATTTAAATTATTTTTATCAAAATTCATTTCTACTCCTTTTAATTTTTTAATTATTTTTATTATATCATTTACATAGCTTAATGATAACTTGGGTAAGTCGTTAAATCGACTCATTCAACCCACTAATTATTAATCAAATAGTAACTTTACAGTAAAAAATTAATAATTTTTGTTATAATTTTATTGACTATTATTCACTACTTGCTTGTTTGTCAATAGGTAAATAGAAATGTCCCAAAAAAAGTTAAATTAAATACTAAATTTAAGAGTGGAAGATTGTTCTTTCCACTTTTTTTGATAATAAATTCAGTTTGAATTTTTTCATTTATTGCTAGTTGTTTTAGTTTTATTAATTTTTGACACTTCAATATTTATATTTTCTAACCCAAATTTTTCTTTGTCAATTTCTATTAATGAATAAAAGTTTGTGTAATAGTTTGCAAATATTTCACCAGTGAAAGCTTTAACAATCATTACTTCTTGCTTTTTAGCTAAATTAACTCTTGTGCCACTTTTATCAAAAGTTGCATAATTTTATTCTCAAACTTAATGGTTGAACCATTTAAAACCTTTCTGCTATAGTGAGTCGAAAGAGCAAAATCCATATCAACTTCATGGGCTTCTCAAGGCACAAATAAATTTTTTGTTTCGTCTATTTTAAAGGTATACTTTGCATTATAATTTTGAATGAATTCTTTGATTCATTCGTTAGCTGAATTGATATCGTTTATACAAGCTAATCTTAACTCTTGAGGAATGCGCTTTTGAAAGCTTCCTCATAGTCTTTCAATCTTACCTTTTGTTTGAGCTACTGATGTACAAGTTAAAATTATTTATAATTGATTACACATAAATCCATATTGTGTGTTCGCATCATTTTTATCTGTGTTTTTCTTAGTTGAATAAAAGACTGTTCTTTTGTCTGTAAGCACTTCTTTTCATGTTCTATAGTTCTCAAACATTTGTTTTGTAGCCCTATAATAGCCGTTTAAAGTTTCTTGTTTATCAAAATAAGCAGAAAGTACTATTGCAGTTGAATCGTCAATAAAAGCATGTAGTGCTCACTTTTCCTTTTCAATTCAATTATGAATAGAACATCTGTTTGTACACATTCACCAAAAAAATTTTTCTTGGTTGTAAAGGATGAGCAGATTTGGAGTCTAAAATGCTCTCATTTAAAAATTGTTTAAAATCCTGTTGGTCAACGCTTTTATCTTCCATAATTTTCTTGGCCATTTTCTTTCTAGTTGAACGGTGTTAAAAAGGTGAAATAATATACTGTTTTTCAAGAATAAAAATTAATGTTTTATAAGAAATCTTAATATCGTGATCTTGAATTAATTTTTCTCAAAAATGTATATAACTAAAATCATAGTAAATTTCATATCTTAGTTTTAAAATTTTGTCAACTACAACTTTATGTGTTGCTTGATTAGATTTTTTATTACAGTTTTTATGAATAAAACCTTTTATACCATTTTGTTTATATCTTATTATTTTTCTATTGATCGTTCTTATTGTGCAATTAAGTATGATTGCTGCTTTTTGTTTTGTAACCTTGCCCTTCATTACTTGTTCAATAAATTCGAATGCATTTCTTTTGATATAGTTTACCTCTGTTCTCATTTCAACACCTCAAATATATTTTTAAGGCTTTAAGACATTTCTACTTTCTAATTCATTGAGACATTATCACTTACAATTCGACAGAATAAAACAGAAAATCTAGTTTTAACTTGATTAAATTTTCTTTGAATTAGATCTGGATGAACATTGATGTAACTTTGTAGAATTTTGTTAATTGAAGCTTTTTTAATCATTTTTCTAACGTAATGGGCGCGAATACCATAGGTATTCATTATTCTGAGAATCTTTTTATGATTAATAGTTATGCCTTTTCGTCTAAGGGCCTTATCTATTTCTCGATAGCCAAATTGTTTTAAATTTTCATCAAAAACCTTTTTAATTTCTTGTAAACAAATTTTATCCTTTTCATCAAAAACAAAATTTTTGTATTTATCTCAATAAGATCTTTTTAATGCTAAAACATCTAACATTAAAGATAATTTATAATTTTTAAGATTTTCTCTGATAAACATTACTTTGAACCTTCTTGGCTTTCCAAGAAGTCAATGAACTTTTTTAGAACTTCATACCTCTCTTTATAATTTTTTTCATCTTTTTTTCCGAAACCCTTTTTCTGTTTTACAATTGTTTCATGATTTTTATACTTATGCTTTCAAGTTTTTATAGTACCTGATGGTATTTGAAATTTTTGCGAGGTTGAATTAATTCCGTTTTTTTCGCGTTCTTTAAGAACCTCATTAATAAATTCAATTGTGTATTTATTATATTTTTGTCCTTTTTTTCCCATAGTAAAAGAACCCCTTTCTTTTAAAGTATTATACAAGTTTTATTTTGTACTTACTTTTCGGGGTTCAGTCTATTATATGCGTTGATTTTAGCATTATAATTGAGTTTTATTTTAACCGATTCTATATCTTTTATTTAAATATTATTTCAATTGATCCATCTGGACGAACAATAATTCTGTCAATTTCAAGCTTGGGTTGTTTTTGAGCGAAAAATATCATTTTTTATAGCCTCCTTTCAATACCAAAATTAAATTTGAATAACTTTATCGAACTTTGATTTATTTTCTTCTTCTATTGAGTGAGAAATAAATAAAATTGTTTTATCAGAATTTAAAATTATTTCTTCAATTAATCTGCGATTATCGATATCTAAATTAGCAGTTACTTCATCCAAAAATAATAACTCTTTATTTCTAAGTAAAACTCTTGCTAAAGATAATCTTTGCATTTCTCCAGACGAAATATTTTTATTTTCACTATTAATCATCGTATTTAAATCACTACCATTTTGTTCAAACCATTTAATCATGTTAGTTCTTTTTAAAGCGTTTAAAATATCATTTTCTTCAATATTTTCATCAAATAGCGTTAAGTTATTTTTAAGAGTATCATTAAAAAACAATGGGTGTTGATTAAGAAAATCAATGAATTGAAATAAAGATCTATCATTTATTTCATTATAATTTATTTTTTTATTATCATTAAAATAAATTTGTCCAGAAAAATCTTTTACTCTTTTCATTAAAATATTAAATATCGTTGATTTACCAGCTCCTGACTCTCCAATGATTAATATCTTTTCATTTTTTTTAATATCAAATGATAGATTATGAATTATTTCTTTATTTTCAATACTATAGTTTAAATTATTAATTTTTAAATTTTGAAAGTTTATTTTACTTATTTTAGCTTCTTTATTGTTAACATTAAATTTCTTTGCTAATTCAGTATGAGAAAAAAATGAGGTAAGATTCGTAATAATATTAGAAAATTGAATTACAAAAGAATATGATAGTGGTTCAATTGATAAGACCATTAATGGTCCACCCTTTATTATTCATTCATAAGATGAAGATAAAATAATAACAGCAACAATAACAGCAAATTTTACAAAGATAATAAAAGAGTGCATAAATAAAAGCAGTTTATTAACTGTTAGTGTTTGTTTTTGTTTGACATTCTCATAATTTAACCCAGTTGTAGTTATTAAACTTCTTAAAATATTACTTTTGTTACTTGCATAAAATTCTTCATAACCATTCATCAAATTTTCTGTTCTACTAATAAAATCAGCAGAAGAAAGTGAAGAATTAATAATATTTTTAGTAATTCTTTTTTTCATAAAATAAGGGACAACTAAAAATAATAAAGAAAAAAATATTGTAATCAATAATACTATTCAACTAATAAAAGCTAAGGCAATGAATGTGAAAATAATGCTAAAAAATGAATCTAAAAAAATAAGAAATAATGAATAAACTCCACTTTCAATATTTTCCACATCATTGTTAATTCAAGATAAGTATTCTCCTTTTTTATTTTCATTAAATTCTTGCAAATTATAAGAAAATATTTTTAAAATAACGATATTTATCAAATCGATTTTAATTTTTTTGCTTAAATCAGTTTTTACAATTGTATTAATATAACTACAAAATGCTGATAATAAGAATAGTGTTATAGTAAATAAGGATAGATAACCTGCCCTTGTAAAATCTGAAATAGGTGGTACAGCATTTTTTAGCACCATCCCTAAAGAATATGTTGATAAAACGACACTAATATTTTGAATAATACTTAAAGTAATATAAATAGCTAAATGCCCTTTATGATTTTTGAAAAGAATTATTTTCTTCATTTTATTCCTCCATATCTAATTTTTACAATATTATCATAATTTCAAATAAAATGAGTAATAATAATAAATAAGTGGCGATAAATATTCTTTTTTGCCTTTTTAATTAGTGCATTAATTAAATTAACGAAGATAAAAAATGGTGAAAATATAAGATTGTTTTATTAAGTTAAGTTGAGGATTTATTCAGGTGAAATTGATGTTGGTCATCACAGTCATGCTTCAAAGTTTTGTCAAGCTTCTAAAAAATATGTTGAAAAATAAAAGCCAATGATGTCATTTAAAAACTTGAGAAAAACAGACAGTTCGCTCAAGTTTTTTGCATTTGAAATTATATTGTGATTATTTGATTAATTTTACTTTGATTTTCTTTGCTTAAATTATGACTTATCATAACAACAATTTTATCTTTTTGATTTAAAATGATATTTTCAATAATATATTTATTTTCTTTGTCAAGATTAGAAGTAGTTTCATCAATCAATCATATTTGACGATTTAAATATAATGCTCTAGCTAAACCAATTCGTTGTTTTTGACCACCAGAAATTTTATCACTATCCCCACCAATAATTGTGCTGTGATCAAAATTAGCAATAGAATCCAATTGAATTAATTTTAAAATTGCATTAATTCTGTCTATATCGTAATGATCGCTCAAAGCTATATTAAAACCAACAGTATCATCAAATAAGTATGTATTTTGTTCGACATAACTGATGTGATTTTTAAAATCATATAGATTTTTATTATCAATGATTTGATTGTTAACTGAAATGACTCCTTGATTAATATTTTTAAAACCAACAATTGTTTTTATTAGTGTGGTTTTTCCAGCCCCTGATTTTCCGCTCAATAAATATTTTTGGTTAGCTTTAAAATCACATGATAAATTGTTAATAATTGGTTTTTCATTATAACTAATACTAATACCTTGCAAACTAACTTCTTCAACCTTTTTAAATTGATTACCACTAGAAATATTCAACTCATTTTCTAAATTGAATTTTCGATTAATTGAATTAGTTGAAAACAAGTTAGCTGTTGATTCAAAAACTCCAATTAACTCATTATTGAAATTAGTAAAAATTGGAATGACAGCAATAAATTCTGCAGCAGTTATTTGTTTTGAATATAATAAATAAGCATTTAAAATTAAACATATACATCAACTTAAGCGATTATTTAACCCAAAAGGAATTGACCATTTAAATTGTTTACAAATAAATTTAGCGTGGTTTGTTTCAAATTCATCATTAAAATTATCTAATTTTTTTTGAAATATTTTGATTTTAGAATTAGAAAACATTAATTGGAAGCCTTTTAATAAGTTATTTAATTTATGAACATAGCTAGCATTATTAAGTGATATTTTTTCAACTCACCTCATTAACATTGTTCCTGCATAAATTGAAATAAGTAAAGTAATTATGCTAAACCCAAAACTAGCTCCAAATAAAATTGGGGAGATATAAATTAACATCCCTGCTGCTACAAGAATAGTTATTGTATTTTCAATTAATACAAAATAAATAGAATATCGAATTCTTATCATTTTCGCATCATTCATAAAATTAGATTTATATTCATTGAATTTCATATCTTCAAAATCTTGAAATGAATGATTAACTATATAAGTGGTAATTTTACTTTTATAATTTAGCATCATTAATTTTAAACATTTATTTTTTAAATAGTCTTGCAGAATTTTAGAAGATAACCACACAATTCATAAAATTGGATAAATTGCTAAAATTAAAACTGTTTTTATCAAATCAGAGTTTGTTTTACCTAAAAAAGAAATGATAAATGATAAAAATAAATATACTGTACTTTGAAAAATAATAAGTAAAGCAGTAAAAAATACTAATATTTTAAATTTTTTCATAAATTTCCTTTCTAATTGGTATTTAGTTTAATTTCATGGTCCAAATATTGATAATTTTCTTTTAATAAATCGTGGCTAATCATAATAATCATTTTATTTCTTTGAGTTAAAATAATCTTTTCAATTATCTCTTTATTTAATTTATCTAAATTTGAGGTGTTTTCATCAATTATTCAAATGGGTTTATCAGTATACAAAGCTCTTGCTAAACCAATTCGCTGTTTTTCACCCCCAGATAACTTATCATTTTCTCCACCTAAATTGATTTGATCATTTTTAGCAGTAATTTTTAGTTGTGGTAATTTGATTAAATCGAGAATTTGATTAATTTTGTTTACATCATATTCTTCATCTAAAGCAATATTAAAAGCCACTGAATCATCAAAAAGATAGGTATTTTGATCAATATATGCTATTTGGTTTTTTAAATTTGGTAAGTTTTTATCATCTATGGTTTTGCCATTGATTTTAATGTTACCCTCACTTATTTGAGTTAATTGAATTAGACTTTTAACTAATGTACTTTTGCCTGTTCCACTAGGCCCACTTAATAAATATTTTTGATTAAGTTCAAATTTTTGATTAAAGTTTTTAATAACAACTTTATCACCATATTTTATTTGAACGTTTTCAAATTCAATCGTTTGAACTTGTTCGGATTCAAAGTTAAACTCAAGATTATGATTTTTATCATTATATTTATTAAAAATATTTTTAGTTGAATTAAAAACTGCCAAATTTTGTAAAAAACTTACAATTGAATTAATTAAATTTATCGATAATGAACTTATTGCGATACTTTCACCTAAAGTTATGATATTTTTTATTCAAAGATAAATAGTTATAATTGTTATTAATATTGTTGAAAAATAATTACCTAACTTTAAAAGTGTATTTAAAATATTTTTTTGATATTGATTAGTAAAATCCTTAGTTTCATAATCTGTATTAACTTTATTCATTTTATCTTTGAATAAATTGATTAAATTATTTCCAAAAATAATCTGATACCCATGAAGAATAGAATTTAAATTTTTATTATATAAATGATTATTTTGAGAAAAATTTTCCTGGTTTTTTCTTAGTTTTTTATTTCAAAAATTATAATTTAAAAAAATAAGTAAACTAATAACCACTACAATTAAAACAACTCACAAATAAATAAAATCTTTTTTAGTTAAAATATTATAGATGATAATCCCAATGGCTGTGATCATTTCAATTGATAAACTAAAAAAATTGATTGCTATGGCGTATCGGTTTTCTCTAATGATTTCAGCATCATTAAGAAAAACAGCTTCAAAATCTTGGACTTTATCAGTTCTTAATAATTCAGTAGAATTATTTACTAAATAATGATTTATTCTCATTTTGTAATTAAAAATTAAACGTTTTCATAATCTTTGCTGAAAGTAACCGTTCATCATCGTAAAAAAGTAATAAATTAAAGTAAGAGCTACTATAATGGATAGAATAATTATAATTTGAACAAATGGAGTTTCTTTTTCTAAAGAATTGCCAATAAAAGAAGTTGAATATGATGAAATCACCATCAAAAAACCTTCACAAAAAGCTAAAAAAATAACAAATGATAAAATAACTTTATATTTTTTCATAATAATCTTCCTTTTAAAGTATTATAGACTTTAAAAAAATAAAATGTTGGAAATCTATTATTAAATAGATTTTTTGCAGTTTTAAAACATAAACAGCATACTACATTTTACAAAATCATCAAAATATAATACCCTTCAACAACTGCTACTTATTTTATATTTTTAATTCTATTTTTATAAAAATTAATATCATTTTCAAAGAAAATAAAACTCCTAAAGTTCCGAATGAAAAATCATTAGAATAAACTGATTTATCTTTATTTAAAAAATAAATAAAATTTTTATTCTTTATCTCCATTAATTCAATTTCTTTGATAATTTTAATTAAATAATCAGTATTATTATTTTTGTTTAATATTGTGTTTGCTAATGCAAAACCCGCTAAGCCATTCGATAAAGAACTTGAATTTGAATTTATAATGAAAGAACATTTTAAAATTTGATCAAACTTTGTCTTATTATTTTCAATTATTTTTGAAGGAAAGAAATTAAAATTTAAAACGAAACCTGACATACCTTCAAAAAGTCCCGGTTTTAAATATAAACCGTCTCTAATAAGATAGAGATGGTTGTATTTTACTGTCTTCTGCAAAATAATATCTACATATATTTCAATATATTTAAATACCTGTTTTTTTGGTTCTATTTTATAATATAAATTTAAAAACATCATTTTTAAATAAAATAAATGATTTATTTTAATATTATTTTCGTGATTTTGACTTTGATTGAAAAACACAATTTTATCAAAACTTTCAAATATTCAATTTTTTAAAAAATTTGTGTTTTCTTTTATTTTTAAATAATGAAAGCATAATATGCAACCAAGTAAAAGAATATCTTTTTCAGAAGATACACTTATTATTTTTTTTATGCTGCATTTTTCATATTTTTCTAAAAAATTTATGTTACTAAATAAAAAATTTTTATTTATAGAGAAGTTATTAGTTATTTTTAATATAATGTCGAAAACATTTTCCTCTTTTTGTATATTGAGATTGCCTGTAATTGCTTTAAATAAGAGAGTGTGTCTTTTATTTAAAGTAGTGAGTTTTATGTTTTTTTCATAAAATTCAATTTTATTTTGAAGTAAGTAAAAAATATCCATATTTTGTAATTCTTCTTCTAAAATCTTATGTACTTTTTTTAATTTTGCTTTAGATTTAATAACCAAATTTAATATTATTTTTTGAATATTTTTTGAAAAATCAAAATCATTGATTATATCTGAAATTATTTTTTTAGAAGAAGATTTATTTTTTAAATATGAACTCTTATTTTTAAACATATTAACGAATATGCAACCCAACGAATACAAATCTCTATTGTTTTTATTCAAGCCAATTTTGTAATTAGAATAATTACCGTATATTGTGAAATGTTTTTTCTTTTCATTTTTAAAATATGCATGGTCAAAATCTATTAGATAAACATTATTTTTACTGTTTAATAAAATATTTTCAAGACTAAAATCTCCATGAAATATTTTATTTTTGCGCATTTCTTGATAAATTAAAAAAATTTGAAGAAAAATTTGAAGAGCAAATTTTTTATAATTATATGTGTCGATATATAAAATTGAATTAAAGTTTTTAAAAAAACAGTTTCTGTGATTTATAACATTACTTAATTTTTTGGCTTCAATGTATTCTTCAACTATAAAGAAATTTTCTCATTCTCAAAAATAATCAATTAATTTAGGAATTGCAGTCAAATTTTTAATTTTTTCTCTTATTTTTATTGAATTTTTGGCGAAGAAAATAGAATCACGATTGTTAGAATCAATATTAGTATATGGTCTGTATTCCTTTACAATAATTTTTTGATTATTAAACTCGCCTAAATATATATTCCCCGTACTTGACTTATGTAAAATTGAAATAATTTTATAAAGTTTATTGATTTTTTTGAATTCGTATTTATTGTATTTTAAAAACAACTCATCAAGAGCTTTTTATCTTTTTCAAATACTTTGTAATAATTTTCAGAATTTAATAGTATTTTATTTTTTTTATAATAAAAATAAGGATCTCCAAATTCATTTAATAAAATTCTTGGATAAATAGCTCCAAATCTATAATATATTACTTTAGAATCTTTATATCTTTTGTCTGTATAAATGTATGGTCCATTAGCCTTTTTAGAATCTATTAAGATATAAATATTTTCAATGTTATTAATAAAAGATTTTTTTGAATTGAAATAAATAGTTATAAATTTTCCTAATTGCTCTTGCCTACTTTTTTTACTTAATGAATTTAAGAGAATTTCTGAATTTTTTAAAATTTTAAAATTTAATGAATTAATTTTACAATATCGAATTATTGTCTCACATAAATAATTTGAAGATAAAATATCACTAGAAATATGAATTTTTCATCCCATTATTATATTTTTTTTATCATCAATACAGCAAGATTTAAAGTAAAATAAATCTTCCGTATAATTTATATTAAATTTATTTAAAATTTTTTCATAAGAATGTGTTTTCATAAATTCCTTTTTTATATTTTATACCATAATATGAATTATATTTTAAAAAGTATTATAATATCTACTAAGAAAGGGGGGATAATATGAATAATGTTCTTGATTTAAATAATTATGAGTTTTTTAACGGTATTGATCCTAATAACTCTTTAATTCAAACTGATATCGAAAGTTTCTGAATTTCTCTTAAATGTACAGTGATATGTAATATACCCAGAGAATCAGAAAAATCAGAATAATTTAGAATTATAAAAATTTTTAAATACTTTATTAATATTAATTATAATCATTACAACTGTAGAACTTATGTAATACTTAAATCATAAGATTTGCAGTTTGTCAATTTAAAAAAGTAGTTTAAATTATTGAAATACTAGAAAGCACTTCATAGTTTTATGGAGTGTTTTTTATTTTTATTCTTTTAAAGTTATAATAGTCTGTATATTAAAAATCTTTATTCCTAATAGATTCAAAGTTTTCAGTTTGAAAATTTTGCAATCATTCATTTTTTCAACTGCTAAAAAAAGTTTCACCTTAATCTCTCTTACTTTATTTTTTAATCTCACTATTTCATGATTTTTGTGCTCTAAAGAGTTTTTCTCGCAGCACAATTCTTTAATCTCATTATTTCGACCTTTCCTATTAGTAATTTTATAAATGTAGTTTTTTCTGTTTATTTTTTAATCTGAACACCATCTTCTAACAGTACAATAACGAAAAAATATTTTAATAGCCAACAATCTAAAAGTTAATTAAATCTTATAGCGATCATTAATAATTTGCATTTTTTCTTCAAAGGATTTAATATTTGATTTTTTACATTTAATATTGTCTATAAAAAAATCTCCTTTAGTTAAAATATTAGCAAGAATATATTTTTATTCTTGAAATACTATACTTAGGAGATTATATTCACACCAAAATTAATGGTTCTACAAATAAATTTATTTTAATTTTAAAACCGATTCTAAAGCTAATTCAACCATTCCCATAAAATTGTTTTGGCGATCATCAGCGCTTGTTTCTTTGTGTGTAATCAAGTTATCAGATACAGTTAGTAAACATGCTGCCATTTTTTTAGTTGTAATAGCATTTGTAAAGAGCGCAAATGATTCCATTTCAACAACATCAAGGTTATGTTTAATAGTGAACTCTAAAGAACTATCTTCTCTATAAAATACATCAGATGAATGAATTCTTCCAGATAATATTTTTTGACCTTTTTCTTCAGCTGTTTCATTGATAGTTTCAAATAAATTTCTTGAAGCTTCAATTACTTCACTATCAATACCTGCAGCAACTTTTGCATATGTGCTTTCACTATAAGCTTCTTTAACATTATAAATAGAATATAAATCAATATCAGCTTTATAACTTCCAGCAGATCCAATTCTTATAATTGCATCAACATCATAAAATTTATATAGTTCATAAGAATATATTCCAATGCTTGGGCAACCCATACCACTTCCCGCAACAGTTATTCTTATTCCTTTATAATATCCTGTATACATAAACATGTTTCTTACATCATTTACTAATCTGACATCTTGTAAAAATTTTTCAGCAATAACCTTAGCTCTTAATGGGTCTCCTGGCATAAGCACAAACTTTGCAATGTCTTCTTTTTTTGCTTTAATATGTGGTGTCATCTTTTCTCCTGTCTTTATATAATAAATTATGAATTAAAAAATAGAGTAATTATAAAAAATAATGAATTTTATTTTAGATCAATAATATATTTCTTAAAAACTAGCTTGATTTCCTACTTAGCAAGTTTTAAATCAAAATTTTAATAATAAAATTATCTTTTTTATTAAAATAAATTTACCTGTTATCCGCCTAATTTTATTGGTCTGTATATTCATTTATTTAAAACCTTAAAATGTTTTATAATTTTTTTGCTTTTTGATCAGCTGCTTTTAAAGCTTTTTTAACTATTTTTTCAAATTTTTCACTATCAAGTATTTTTTGACCTTCAATTGTTGAACCACCAGGAACACAAATCTGATCTATTTTCTTTCTTAAATCTAATTTGGGATCAGATACATTTAAAATACTTCCTATAATAGTTTGTTTAATTATTTCAAAAGATTGTTCTTTTGAAAAACCATTTTCAGTTGCATATTCTGTCATAGCTTTATAAAAAGATATCACATAAGATGGCGAACAACCAGAAATCGCTGTGAAAGTACCAAACTTATTTTCATCAATAATTTCTACTATTCCACAATTTTTAAATAAATTTTTTGCAAATTCTAATTGATCTGCAGAAGCATTGTTTGTAGCCAATGCAGTAACTGATTTTTGAATTGAAGCATTCATATTTGGCATCATTCTTATTATGCTAATTGTTTTACTTTTTTGAAAACTTTTTTGTAAATCTGATATTGAAACTGCATTGGCCATGCAAATAACTGTTATATTTGCCAAATTTAGATTATCGATTTGTTCACAAAGCTCTTTTACATCAATTGGTCTAACCCCAATTACTATACAATTAATTTGAAGTTTTTTAATATCTGATATTTCAGATATAGATTTAAGATTTGAAATTTCATTTAAAGCTTTTTGTTGCACCTCTTTAATTGCATCAAATCCATAAACTTCTATATCTTCTTTGTTATTTTGCAAAACACCCTTAACTAGTGAAGCACCCATATGCCCTAGCCCAATAAATAAAACTTTTTCCATAAAATCCTCTTTCTTCTTTTCTTTTAATTATAATGTCTACAACACAAATAACTTTTGATTCCTTATAAATAAATTATTTTTTAATATTTTTAATTCCTCATTCAGTCATTTGATCTAATATTGGTTGTAAACTTTTTCCAAGATTAGTTAAAGAATATTCTACTTTAGGTGTTACAACTGGGTATACTTTACGCTCAACTAAATTATTTTCTTCTAAGAATCTCAAGTTAGAAGTCAAAACCTTTTGACTGATACCAGCAATTTTCTTTTCTAATTCATTGAACCTTTGAGTTCCTAAAGTTAATTCTCTTATTATTAAAATTACTCATTTTGATTTAATAAAATTTAAAGTGTATTCTAAAGGGCAAAATTGTTCCATGATTCCTTACTTTCTTTTTTGTAAGTATATAACAATAAAGTGGGTACTTACATTTTTATTTGCTTTGTATTATTATATACTTGTATAAAAAAAATACAAAATAGAAAGCGTAAAATGAAAAAAATATTAGTTATAAACTCAAGTGTTTCGCAAGAAAATAACTCCGATTCACTTGAAATGTCAAAATTATTTGTAAATGAATATCAAAAACTTCATTTTGATGATCAAATTATATATTTGGATTTAAATGAAATATCAATGTCTCAAAAAACTTTAACAAGAAACAATATTCAAACTTTTTTTAATCAAGAAGACTCTTTTAAATTTATAGAACAATTAAAATCAATTGATAAAATTATTTTAAATTTTTCTATGATTAATTATAGTATCCCTGCTATATTAAAAAACTTTATTGACCATATTACAATTGCAAACCTTTCCTTTACTTATAAAGGGTCGAAAGATGGAAAAGCTATTGGTATGTTGTCAAACATTGAAAATGTTCAATTATTAGCAACAAAAGGTGGAACAAACACACCAAATGGCGCTTTTACAGATTATGTTAAAAATATTTGAGAATTTTTAGGTGCAAAAGTGACTGTACCAATTATTAATGAAATGATGGACATGCCACCTTATAATGAACAAACTTCTTTAAAAAATATTGAAAAGGTAAGAGATGACATTTTAAAGGCTGCAAGACTTTTCTAAAACACTAAAGTTGATTTTAAAAAATACCACTACAAATTAGTGGTATTTTTTAAATGCGATCGCCTTTTTCGTTAACTTCATAAAGTCTTTCAGTAATTATTTTGCATTCATCTTTTTGAATGATTGCTAACCCTCTGTGTAAATGTATATATCTGATTTTGCCATTTTTTTTGTAATTCATATTCCCAATTTTTAAAGCACTAATCATGGGTTCCATATTGGCTAATACACCAATTTCACCATCAGTTGTTTTTAAATTGATAATTTCAACTTCTTCATTATCGATGAATTTACCATTAGGAGTATTGACTATTAATTTAATTAACATAATAACTAAACTTTTCCTTTGTTTTTTTCAAACTCAGCAATAACGTCTTCTGCAGTTCCTTTATACATAAACATCATTTCTGGTATATGATCAAGTTCACCATCAAGAATCATTTTAAATGATCTTACAGTATCACTAATTTTAACAAAGGTTCCTGGTCTACCAGTAAATTTTTCACCAACAAAAAATGATTGAGATAAGAATTTTTTAACTCTTCTAGCTCGGTTAACAATTAATTTATCTTCTTCACTTAATTCATCCATTCCTAAAATAGCAATGATTGATTGAAGTTCTTCATATTTTTGTAAAGTAGATTGCACTTTTAAAGCAACATTGTAGTGCTCTTCTCCAATAATTTCTGGGTCTAACATTCTTGATGATGATGATAATGGATCAACAGCAGGATAAATACCTAAACTAGCAATTGAACGGTCAAGAACAATTTTTGCATCTAAGTGAGTAAATGTTGTAGCAGGAGCTGGGTCAGTTAAGTCATCAGCTGGAACATAAACTGCTTGAACAGAAGTAATTGAACCTTTGTTTGTTGATGTAATTCTTTCTTGCAACATACCCATTTCAGTTGATAAAGTAGGTTGATATCCAACAGCTGAAGGCATACGTCCCAATAAAGCCGAAACTTCACTTCCTGCTTGAGTAAATCTAAAAATGTTATCAATAAATAATAAGACATCCATATTTTTTTTATCTCTAAAGTATTCAGCAATTGTCAAACCAGTTAATGCAACACGCATACGTGCTCCAGGAGGTTCATTCATTTGACCAAAAACTAAACTTGTTTTATCCAAAACACCAGCTTCAATAAACTCATGATAAAGATCATTTCCTTCTCTAGTTCTTTCACCAACCCCAGCAAAAACAGAAACACCTGAGTGAGCTTTGGCAATGTTATTTATTAATTCTTGAATAAGAACAGTCTTACCAACTCCAGCTCCACCAAATAAACCGATTTTCCCACCTTTTGCAAATGGAATAATTAAATCAATAACTTTAATACCAGTTTCTAATATTTCAGCATTTGTAACTAATTCTTCATAAGCAGGGGCAGCTCTATGAATTGGCATTCTTGATTTAGTAAATTCTGGTTTTTCATCAATAGCATGGCCAGTAACATTAAACATTCTTCCTAAAACACCTTCACCAACTGGGGCTAAAATTGGACTTTGAGTATTAATTACTTCAATACCTTTTGCAAGACCTTCAGTTGGCCCCATAGCAATTGTTCTAACAACTTCATCACCAATATGTTGTTCTACTTCTAAGTAAAGTTCAACACCATTATTATAAACTATTAAAGCATCATAAATACTTGGAATATTATCTTCATTAAATTTAACATCAACAACAGGACCTAAAACTTGGAAAACATATCCGGAAGTATTTTTTAATGTTGTTTTTTCTATTTTTTTATCTGCCATGTATTTCTCCTAATCTTGTAAAGCACTTGCTCCAGAAACTATTTCAGAAATTTCTTGAGTAATTGATGCTTGTCTTTCTCTGTTATATTTGATACTTAAATTAAATGATAATTCTTTTCCATTATTTGTTGCGTTTTCCATTGAAACTCTTCTACTTGCTTGTTCGCTAACTTGTGATTCAATTATGCATCCATAAACCATTGTGCTTAAATATATATTTACCGCACTGTCAAAAACTTCACCAGCAGATGGTTCAAAAGTGTAATTAACTTTTTTGCTCTCTGTTTGAATCACTTTTGATTTTATAATTGGAAAAATTTTTAAAATTCTTGGTTCAAAAGTGACATTATTAATAAATTTTGTATAAACAATACAAACATCATTAAATTCACCAGAAGAATAATAAGCTAATATATCATTACCAATTTCTTTAGCTTGACTATTTGTAAAATCAATATCGACATTTGTGATAGATTTTTTAATTTTCATTTTTCTTGATGAATAAGTTGATATAGCTTTTGTTCCAATAGTGTAAACTTCATCTTCAGGTTTAAAACCATTGATAACCAATTTGTTAACATTATTATTGTAACCACCACACAAACCTAAATTTGAGTTAATAACTACTCATAAGGTTTTTTTAATTTCTATTTCTTCATTTTTTAAGAATTTAGATTCAGTTGAAGAATTAGAAATTATATCACTAAAAACACGATATACATCATCCATATATTCTTGAACATCTAAAACTTTTTTGCCAATTTTTCTTAATTTAGCTGATGCTACTAGTTGCATTGCATTTGTGATTTTACCTGTATTTTTAATACTTAATATGTCGTTTTTTAAAGCACTAAGATTTGGCATTATTTTTTCATCCCTTTAAATTCTTCATCACTACCAAACATTAAATGATTATAATTTGTTAGTTTTGCTGTAAATTTAATGATTAATGATTGCAATTCTTCCTTAACAGCATGTTCTAGTTCTTGACTTCACTCTTGATTTTCATGCAATTGAGATCTAAGTTTAAATGCTTTTTTATCATTAGAAAAATAAGTAATTATACTGTCTTTAAAATCTCTTATATTCTCTAAGGGAATTCATTTAATTAAATGCTCTTTAATAGCCAATAAAATTATGGCTTGGTCAATTTGATCGATTGGTGAACTTTGTTTTTGAATTAACATTTTAACAATTCGTGTTCCATGGTCTAATGTTATTCTAGTAGCTTCATCCAAATCAGAACCAAACTTAGCAAAAGCTTCAAGTTCATAGTATTGAGCTAACTCTAATTTTAAAGTCCCCGATACTTGTCTCATTGCTTTTATTTGAGCTGAAGAACCAACTCTCGACACAGATGGGCCAATATTAACAGCTGGTCTAACACCTGCCATAAATAAATCACTTGACAAAAATATTTGTCCATCTGTAATTGAAATAACATTAGTTGGAATATATGCTGAAATATCTGATGCTTGAGTTTCAATGATTGGTAGTGCAGTAATTGAACCACCACCAAATTTTTCATTTACTCTTGCAGCTCTTTCTAATAATCTTGAGTGTAAATAAAATACATCTCCAGGATAAGCTTCTCTTCCTGGTGGTCTTCTTAATAAAAGTGACATTTCTCTATAAGCAACAGCATGTTTTGAAAGATCATCATAAACTATAAGAACATCTTGTCCATTTTCCATTCATTCTTCTGCAATAGTAACTCCAGTATAAGGAGCTAAATATTGTAGCGGTGCTGAATCTGAAGCACCAGCATTAACAACAACAGTATAATCCATTGCACCATGTTTTTTAAGTTTTTCGACTATTTGTACAATAGTGGAATCTTTTTGCCCAATAGACACATAAACACATTTAACATTTTTGCCTTTTTGATTGATGATTGCATCAATAGCAACAGTTGTTTTTCCTGTTTGTCTATCCCCAATAATTAATTCACGTTGACCTTTACCAATTGGAATAGAAGCATCAATAGCAAGAATTCCTGTTTCTAAAGGTTGATTTACAGATTTACGAGCCATAACTCCAGTTGCAATTCTCTCAACTGGTTTAGATTTATTTGTTTTAATAATCCCATTATTATCAATTGGTTCACCTAAAGAATTAATAACTCTTCCAATCATAGCATCACCAACTGGTGTTTGAACCACTTTACCAGTTCTTTTTACAATGTCACCTTCTTTGATTTTCTTGTAATCACCCAGAATAACAGCACCAACAGCACCTTCTTCTAAGTTTAAAACCATTCCATAAACATCATTTGGGAAAATAATAAGTTCACCCATCAAAGCTTTATCAAGTCCGTATATTAAAGATACACCATCTCCTATTGTAACAACACTACCTTGTTCAGTTTCAACAATTTCTTTTCCATAGTTTTTGATTTGTTTTTCAATAACTTCAGAAATTTCTTTAATATTAAGTGCCATTAATTTACCTCCATTTCATTCTTCAATACTTTATATTTCATTTCATCTAATTTACCTTTAACAGAACCGTCAAATACTTTGTGATGAACAATAACTTGAATTCCACCAATCAGCTTTTCATCTATTTTATTAATTAGTTTCACTTTTTTATTTAATTTTTTTGAAACTTTTTCTTCGATAATTTTAATTTGTGTTTCTATAACTTTTTCTGTTGATCAAATAACCCCAAAAACAATATTGTTATGACTTGATAAGTTGTTTCTTAATTTTTTTAAGATTTGTCTAACACTTGAAAAGGCTTGCAATTTTACAAGAATTTTAAAAGAATTTAAAATATCTTCATCTATATCAAACTGAGCAAAAGTTTCTTCAATAATATTTATTCTTTTAACTTCATCATGCGAAGTTTTAAAAGTAAGTATTTTAAAAAAATCATCTTTATTTTTTAAAACTTCTACCAATACATTTGATTGTTCAATAAAAAGATTAACTTTATTTTCTTTTATTGCAATTTTAGTTAAAGCTGAAGCTCAATTATCAATTACGCTTTCTTTTAAAACCATAATTAATTGTCTAACCCTTCAATGAATTCATCAATCATTTTTTTGTTGCTATCTTTTGAAATTTCTTTTTTTAAAATTTGCTCCGCTGCATTAAAAGCAACTTCAACAATTGTGTTTCTTAATTCTGATTCAATTTGAGATTTTTTTTGATCAATATCTTTGTTAGCTTGTAATTTAATTATTTCTGCTTGATTATGAGCATTTTGAATAATTTGCGTTTTTTGAACATCAGCATCAATTTTAGATGCTTGAATAATTAAAGAAGATTCTTTTTTAGAGTTTTCTAAAATTTCTTCACTTTTTTTAGCATTAACATTAGCTTCTGTTTGTTTATAAACAGCTTCAGCTAAAAGTTCATTAATTTTTGCTCTTCTTTCTTTTATTACCTTTCTAAAAGGTTTATAAATTAATTTAGAAATAACAGCAACTAAAACTATAGTTGCTATCACATGAGCAATAAAATTAGGAAGATTAGGAAATAAAGAAGTAATTATATCTGGAACTCCTGCAGTCCCTGAATTTGCTATAAACATTATTCTCAAGACCTTCTTTCTATTTGCTTAAACTAAGCAACAAATATTAATAAAATCGCTATAACTAATGCGTAAATAGCACCTGACTCTGCGATACCACAAGCAATAATCATTGTTGAAGTAATTTTTGGAGCCATTTCTGGATTTCTTCCAATAGCCATACAAGCACCTTGCCCAATAGCACCTTGACCTATACCAGCACCAATTACACCCACAATAGCAACTCCGGCTCCTAAGTATTTTAGACCATCACCAATATTAACTGTTTCAGCTAGTATTATTGGTAAAATTTGTGTCATAACAGATACATATGCTGTTAAAACGTTTGTTACATAAAATGAATTTAACATTTTTCTCCTTTAATTTTTTGTTTATTTTTCTTAATTTTTTTAATTTCTGCAATCAAAAATTTTCTTTTTTCCCTATGCGGGTTTTTACTTTTCAATTCTTGTTCTTCTTCACTCATAGCTTCTGCTCAATAAGATAAAGTTAACATTATAAACACCACTGATTGAATAATCGAATCAAATATATCAAAGTAGAAATGAAGGAATGGTGTAATAACACTTGTAAAAATATTTATCCCTGATCATCAATACTTATATTGATATGTTCAATAATCACTATTTGGTGCTACATTTCATATTCCAAATGATGGTCAATGTCCACCAATTCTTTCGCCACTTCAACTACTTTGGAAACCTATAAATAGCGCGTAAACTAATCCTAAAATAATTGAACCACCAAGAATATTACCAAAAAGACGAAATGACATTGATAATAAAGGTGTAAACTGTGTAAATAATTCTAATGGGTTTTTAAACTTTTTAAAAAAAGCTGCTCTTTGATATTTTATACCAAAATAATAGATCATCACAAATGTAACTAAAGCCATTGAAAATGTAATAGTTAATGACGTGGTTGGCGATTCAAAACCTAACAAAGAAATCATCGAACCTATAAATATATAAAAAAATATATATAAAAAGTATGGGGTTATAGACCTATATTTTTTTCCCATTATTGAAACAACTAAATTTTCAGTCGAAGAAACAATCATATCAACTATCATAACATATCCTGAAATTTCATCTGATTTATTTTTACCTTTAACTTTAACATTATATGTAATACAAATAGCACATATAACAATTGTTGTTAAAAATATGGCAGTGAACTGAGAAGTAAATTCTTTTCAACCTTCTAATAGTTCTGACAAAACTACACCTCCTTATTTGTTGAATTATTATTGACTTGCAAATTAATGAAAGGGATAAATATCAAAGAAATAAAACCGATCATAACTCCATTTATGTGAAAAATATAATTCACATTTAAAAAAGCAATAAATAACGGGGTAGCATAAATTCCTACTTTCAATAAAAATAAAAAATAAAATAAAAAGTGATTTTCTGTTCTTACAATAACATTAAATGATTTTTTAGCAATTCATAAAACAAGTAACACAGATGTAAAAGATAACAACAAACCTAATAACCATGAATAACTTAAAACATTTGCTACTCATAGTATAAAAAGAACCATACTACTGCAAACTATATAAGTTAATAGCCCCAATAAAATTTTATTGTTTAAAAATCAATTCTTTTTAAAATTATTTTTTAACTCCATTTAATAAATAGCGACCTTCCTACTACCACGTTATATAATATTTTACTCTTACTATATAAATGAGACAATAAAAAAGGGAAAAATAAAAAAATCTATTTAAAGATTTTTTGTTGGAATTTTATTTTGTCCCAAATATTCTATCACCAGCATCTCCAAGACCTGGAACTATATAACCTTTTTCATTAAGTTCTTTATCTTTTGATGCTGCATAAATTTCTACATCAGCGTGTTTTTCTAACACTCTGTCAATACCATATTCAACAGCCACTAAGCACACAAACTTAATTTCTTTTACCCCTCAAGATTTAACAATATCTATCGCTTTAATAGCACTTCCACCAGTTGCTAACATTGGATCTACTATAATTACATAACTATCTTGAATATTTTCTGTCTTTTTTGCAAAATATTGATGAATTTCTAAAGTTTCTTCATCTCTGTACAAACCTATATGAGCAACTTTAGCAGTTGGAATTAAAGTTTGAATACCATCTAACATTCCAATTCCAGCTCTAAGTATGGGCACTAGTACAATAGGTTTATCTACAGTATAACCTGTTGTTTCAACCATTGGCGTTTGAATTTGTATAGGTACTAATTTAATATCTCTAAAAATTTCATAAACCATTAGTTGTGCAATTTCGTTTAAATTTTGTCTAAAATCTTTTGATGAAGTTTCAATTTTTCTCATTCTTGTTAATTTATCAATAATTAACGGGTGTTTCAGTTCTGTAAATGCCATTTTTTTCCTCTAACCTTCTTAAATTATTTATAATTATAAATGCTAAAACATTTTTGTGTTTAAAATTTAATATTTAATATTTTTATAAATAGGAAACTTTTCGCATAAATCTGATACTTCTTTTGAAAGTGCTAGTAAATTTGCTTCAGATTGATTTTTTAATGATCTTGAAATAATTGAGGCTACCTTAACAAACTCTGCTTCTTTAAAACCTCTTGTTGTCATGGCTGGTGTTCCTACTCTGACACCGCTTGTGATAAAAGGTTTTTCATCATCAAATGGAATCATATTTTTATTTGTTACAATCCCTATTTTTTCTAGTATTTTTTCAGCATCTTTTCCTGTAACCCCAAATCCTGATTTAACATCAATTGTAATTAAATGATTGTCAGTTCCATTAGCCACAAGTCTTATTCCTTCGTTTTGTAAAGCTTTAGCAAACGCCTGTGCATTAACAACTATTTGTTTTGCATAATCTTTAAATTCTTGTGAATCAGCTTCATATAATGCTTGAACTTTACCTGCAATTTGATTTTCTAATGGTCCACCTTGAATTCCTGGAAATATAGCTGCATCAATTTTTTTAGCTAAAGATTTTTTACAAAGAATCATTCCACCTCTAGCACCTCTTAAAGTTTTATGAGTTGTTGTTGTAACTACATCAGCATATTCCATTGGGTTAGGGTGAGCTCCACCAGCAACCAAACCAGCTATATGAGCCATATCAACCATTAATAAAGCTTCAACCTCATCAGCTATTTCTTTAAATTTTTTAAAATCAATAATTTTAGAATAAGCACTAGCCCCAGCTACAATAAGTTTTGGTTTGTGTTGTAAAACAATTTTTCTAACTTCATCAAAATCAATTTCTTCAGTGTCTTTATTAACTCCATAATGTTTGAAATCATAATGTTTCCCTGAAAAGTTAATTGGATATCCATGAGTTAAGTGTCCACCAGCATCTAGACTCATAGCTACAATTTTATCACCATGTTCTAAAAGGGCTCTATATACACCTTCATTAGCTTGACTTCCTGAATGTGGTTGTAAATTTGCATGATCTGCTTTAAATATTTTCTTAGCAAGTTCAATTCCTAAATTTTCAATTTCATCAATAAACTCACAGCCTCCATAATACCTTTTTCCTGGATAACCTTCAGCATATTTATTAGTTAAAATACTTCCTGATAAAGTTAAAACAGCTTCACTAACATAATTTTCACTAGCAATTAGCTCGATATGATTTTGTTGTCTTTTTAACTCATTATTCAAAGATTTTAATATATTTTCATTAATTTTTTTCATTTAATATATCCACTCTTTCTTGATGTCTCCCACCTTCAAATTTAGAATTTAAAAATGTGTCAACAATTAAAATTGCTTTGTCAATTGCTATTAACCTTGCTCCTGTTGCTAAAATATTAGCGTCATTATGTAACCTTATTAATTCTGCTGTTTGAACTTCATAAACTAAACCAGCTCTTGCACCCTTAACCTTATTAGCTGCGATACTAATACCAATGCCAGTTCCGCATAAAGCAATCCCATAACTATTTGCATCTTTAACAACTGCCTGAGCTAACTTAACTCCATTATCAGCATAATTACATGATTGACCATCGTTATTACCTAAATCCTTAACCTTATATCCTTGTGATTCTAAATGTTTTTTAATTGCTAATTTCATTTCAACTGCTGTATGATCATTTGAAATATAAATATTTTTCATAAAAACCTCGCTTCTTTTTATTTAATTTTATATCATTTTTTATTTATAAGTATCATAATAATTTATAGATAGGATAATGTATGAAAAGTATTGCAATTAATAACAAAGAGTTTTATGCGTTGGTCAAAGAAGGATACACAGTTGTTGATGTTAGAACCCAAGGTGAAGATACAATAACAGGGCTTTATTTTAATAGTGCTATAAACATACCATACCCCAAAGTAATAAATAGTGCTTCAAAAACTTTTCCAGACAAGAATTCAAAATTGATTTTTATTTGTAACTATGGACAACGAAGTAGTTTAACTGCAAAAGAGTATCAAAAAATGGGTTATTCAAATGTTTTTGTTCTTTCCAGTGGGCTTTATAATTTAAAATAAAAAAGCATGATTTAATCATGCCTTATTTTTTATAAATGGGGCGCCGAACGGGAATTGAACCCGCGAATGTCAGGACCACAACCTGATGTGTTAACCACTTCACCACCGGCGCCATAAAAGATACTTTCTTATTATACTTAATCAATATATAATTTGCAAATAAAAAAGTACTAATTGTTTTTTATATAAATACTATATATTTCATTTTTAGTTAAATTAGCTTGATTAGAAACTACTTGACAAGCATCTTTTAGTTTATTTCCTTGTTGAAGTAAAAGATTAACATTGAATAATATTTGTTCAACTGACATTGTTGTTTCAACTATTTTTTTATTATTTAAAACAATAACAAATTCCCCTTTTTCAACAAAACTTTCAGATTGAATAAACTCATTTATTTCAACAACAGTACCACGAATAAATTCTTCGTTTATTTTTGTCAACTCTCTAGCTATTAAAATTTGACTATCACTTTCAACCAACTGCGACAGTGCATTTATTGTGTCTTTTATTCTATGAACAGATTCATAAAAACTAATTATTGTTTCAGTGTAATGTTCTAATATTTTTTTTAATTCATTAAGCTTTGAAGTTTTAGATTTATTAACTATAAAACCATAGAAGTAATTGGTATTATTTACAAAACCACTTGCTACAATTGCGTGCATGTAAGCAGGGCCAACATTAACACTTGTAATATTGCAAATGTCTTTCGCTAATAATTCTTGTACAACTAAAGCTCCTGGATCACTTATTGTTGGACAACCAGCATCACTAATAATGGCTATACTTTCACCTATTCTTAAAATATCTTCGATGCTTTTTATTCTTTCTTTTTCATTAAACTTATGCAAAGATATCAAAGGTTTAGAAATTTTGTGTTTTTTTAAAAATGTGCTACTAGTTCTAGTATCTTCACAAAAAATATACGAAACATGTTTTAAAGTGTCTAACGCTCTTAAACTAATATCATCAAGATTACCAATAGGTGTTCCTATTAAATAAACTGTTGGCTTATCATTTTTAAAAGTTTTTTGAATATTCATAACTCTCCTTATAAATAAAATTACCCTTATGGGTAATCTAATTATTTAATATCTAAAATTTTAACTGAGTATGGCTTATCAACAGATTTAACATCTACTATGTCACCAACTTTTTTATTTCAAATAGCTTTTGCAATGGGAGATTCATTAGAAATGTAACCTTTGAAAGGATCTGCTTCTGTAGAACCCACTATTTTTACGCCTAATTTTTCTTTTGTGTTTAGCATTTGCAGTTCAACTTTTGAACCTAACTGAACATTATCAGTTTCAACATCTTCAATGATAATTGCTTTATCTATCATGTTTTCTAGTTCTTTAATTCTTGCTTCAACTTCAGCTTGTCTTTTTCTAGCTGCATCATAATCAGCATTTTCGCTTAAATCACCTTGATTTCTTGCTTCAACTAATTCTTCAATAACTTTGGGTCTAACTTCATCTAATAAGTATTTTAATTCAATTTTTGCTTCTTCAATACCTTGGTGAGTTAATAAAATTTCTTTTGCCATTTTTTGTCTCCTGTTTTTAACTTTTTAATTATATAATTATTTTCACTGAAAAGTATTACTTGTAATCATCTAAATATTTTTTAAGATTAATAAATGCTTTTTTATTTTTTAATAAATTTATTAACTCTTCATCTTTGGTTTGTTTTATTTCATTAATTGTATTGTACTTTTTAAATAAAATTTGAATTCTTTTTTCTCCCAATCCTTCAATGTTCATTAAGTCATTTTTTAAAAGTGATACAGCTTGTTTTTTTCTATATCCTGATTTAGCATACTCATCTACTCTTATTTGCATCGCACTTAATCAATTAAATAATTTCAAATTAACTTTTATTTCTTTTTCTTGCTCATTTACATCAATAAGTTTTTCGGTTCTGTGTTTTTCATTTTTAACTAATCCTATAACACTAATAAACTCAAGACCAAGGGTTTTTAATATATCTTTTGCTGCATGAATTTGAATAATCCCACCATCCATAATAATTAAGTCTGGTAAATCTCTTTTCTCCAATAAAGCCTTTTGAAATCTTCTGTAAAGCATATGCTTTAAACGGTCATAATCAGATGTGAATTTTGCATCAATGTTGTATTTTCTAAATTCATTTCTAACTGGGTGTCCATTGATATAAACAACACAACTTCCTGTTATAAATTCATTTGCTATATTTGAAATATCAAACATTTCAATTCTTCTTAACTCTTTTTCAGTATTAGATACATTGGCTAGTTGCAACAATATTTCTTGCTCATTTCCAATATTAATTGTTTTTGATATTTGAGATCTTCTAATTATGTCTTTTGCATTTTCAAATGAAATATCAAACATCTTTAGTTCATCTTTTGTAATAGGGTGAGTAGCTATTTTCTTAAAATCATCTGATAAATTAATTAATTGTATTTCATTTGAAAGAATTAACTTATCAGGAATAATATTTTTTTTGTATATTTGATTTAAAAAATGTTGCATTAAATCATTGACATCTTGTTCTAAATAAGTTTGAATATGTTCATCTTTTAAAATAAGTTGACCTGATCTGTAAAATAAAGTAGATATAGCAATTTTTTCGTCATCTATTAAAAAACTTATAGCGTCAATATTTAAATCATTTTGAAATTCAACATTTTGTTTGGTTGTCATAAAACTTAATGTTGCTATTTGTTCTTTTATTCTTTGAGCTTCTTCAAACTGAAGATTTTCAGAAGCTTTATTCATAAAAGCAGTTAAATTATTTTTAACTTCCCCAATATTGCCTTTAAAAAACATATCCACTTTTTTAATTTGTTCTTTATAAAAAAGCTCATCTACTTCTTTATAGCAAGCTCCGCTACACTGATTTAAAAAATAATGAAAACATGGTTTGCCTAAATTACCTTTACATCTTCTTAAAGGAAATAATCTTTGTAATGTTATTAAACTATCTTTTGCTTTAGAACCAATAGGCAATGGACCAAAACTTCTTAAAGCTTTTTTATCTACTTTTCTAATATATTTATACATCGGGTCTTTTTCATTGGTTATTGTTATATAGGGATATGACTTATCATCATTTAATAGCACATTATACTTTGGTCTATACTTTTTAATTAAATTTTCTTCTAAAACTAAAGATTCTTTTTCATTAGAAACAACAAAATACTTTATATCAACAATTTCTCTCACAAGTTTTGTTGTTTTTAAATTATGAACTCTATCAAAGTATGAAGAAACTCTTTTTTTTAAATTTTTTGCTTTACCAACATATATAACATTATTATGTTCATTATAATACAAATAACATCCGGGTTGATTAGGAAGTGTACTAATTATAGATTTAATATTCATAATCCTCCTTAATGTTTTAATATTATATATCTTTATAAAATAAAAAGTGCTGAAGCACTTTAAATTACTTTCTAAAAACTTCTCTTGGTTTAGCCCCATTTTTTGGTCCTATAATTCCGCTTTCTTCTAGTTGGCTCATTATGTTAACAGCTCTAGCATCACCAATACCAAATCTTCCTTTTAATTCAGAAGTTGTTAGAGTTTCTTTATTAAGAGCAAATTCTTTAGCTAAACCAAATAATTCATCCTTAGTCGACATATTAGAAAGGTTTTCACCATCAAATTTATCATCATATTCTGTTTGTTGTTGAGCTATTGTAAAATCAACAATTTCCTCAATTTCTTCATCAGACATAAATGCACCTTGTGCTCTCATTAAATCTCCACCACCAGGTGGCATAAATAACATGTCACCACGACCTAACAAGTTTTCGGCTCCAATTGCATCAAGAATTGTTCTTGAGTCAGTTCCAGTCGTTACTGCAAAAGCGATTCTTGTAGGTATATTTGTTTTGATAGTTCCTGTGATAACATCAACTGATGGTCTTTGAGTTGCAACTATTAAGTGAATACCAGCAGCTCTAGCCATTTGTGTAATTCTCATAATTGATTCTTCAACAGCTTTTCTATCACCTGTCATCATTAAGTCAGCAAGTTCATCAATAATAACTACATGATATGGCATTTTTTTTGAGTTGCTTACTTTTTTGTTGTATCCATCTATGTTTCTAACTCCAAGACTCATGAAAGATTCATATCTTCTTTCCATTTCTAAAACAACCATTTTTAGAGCATTAGCAGCTTGTTTCATGTCCGAAATTACTGGACTTAGCATATGAGGTATTCTTGAGTAAATTGACAATTCAACTTTTTTAGGGTCAATCATAATAAACTTCACTTCATTTGGCTTTGCTCTTAACAAAATTGAACATATTAAAGTATTTATCATAACTGATTTACCAGAACCAGTTGATCCAGCTACTAATAAATGTGGCATTTTATTTAATTGAGCTGTTAAAGGCTGACCTAAAACATTTTTACCAAGAACAAAAAGTAGTTTGTCATCTTTGTTAGATTCAGGAATAGATTCTATTATTTCACGCATTGAAACCATTTCTGAAAATGAGTTTGCAATTTCAATACCAATTAAAGTTTTTCCAGGTATTGGTGCTTCTAAACGCATGTTATTTGTAGCAAGTGCTAATTTTAAATCATTTTCCAAACTTGTAACGCTGTTAACTTTAGTTCCTGGTTTAGTTTGAATTTCAAATTTCATAACACTTGGTCCAATAATTGTGTTTACAACTTTTGCATTGACATTGAATTGAATAAAAGTTTCATCAATTGCTAAAGCCTTAAGGGCAGCATTTTCTTTATTAGCTCTATCTTTGTCATAATCTTTTTCAATTTGAACCAAAACATCAATTGGTGGTAACTTGTAATTTTTTTTGGTTTCTATTTTCATTTCTTCGATTATTGGTGGTAATAATGTTGTCTCTTTTGCTGTTTGTGTTTCTAAAATAACTAAATTTTCTTCTATCGTTGGGTTTGAAACGTTTTCTTCTTGAGTAATAATTTGAGGTTCAACTTCATTAAAAATAATTTCATTATTTATTTCTTGCATATCATCTTTAAAAAAGTCAATAGTTATATCTTGTGCAACTAGTGATTTTTCTTCATAAATTGAATTTAAAAAAGTTTCATCACCTTCATCATTATTTACCAAATTTTCTTTAATACTATTTTGTTCTTTTACATCCTCTTTAATTTTTTGAAGTGATTCTTTTTCTTCTAATGCAGATTCTATAGTTATAGTTTTAAACTCATCAACATTGCTAGTAGTCAAATTAGCAGTTGGTTCATTAATTGAAAAATCAGATGGTTTTTGTGAAACTGTTTTTCTAGCTAATTCTTGTTCAGTTCTTTGTCTTCTTGAAATAAACTTATATTGAGGTTGGATAAGTTGTGAAATTTCTTCAGTTTCTAAATTAACTGATGAATGTTCAATTTCATTTATTTCCTCTAAATCGTCTAATTTTTTGTCTTCATTTTTAAAATATGAAGGCATTTGAATTGTTAAATCTGAAGTTTTAATATCTTCTTCTAAGTCTATATTTTGTCCAAAAACATTAATACTTTCTCATCGACTTATTGGTTTTAAAGGTTCAACGCCTGCTTCTTTTGTTAATTCATTCTGAACTTTTGAAGCTTCTAATTTTTTAGCTTCTTTTAATCTTTGTTTTAAATTTGGATTTCTTTTCGCATTTAAAGAAAGGATTCTAAGTGATTTTCCCTTCCTTTTATTTTTTGCTTTGAATAAATAAAATGGATCGCCAGTTAAAACTCAACAAGCATGAATATAAGTAACAAAAAACCATAATGAAAAAGCACCAACAATTGAGGTATAAGCTGTAACACCAGTTAAGAAAGCACCAATTATTCCTCCACCACTTTCAAAATTAAAATAACCTCTTATTTCTGGTTTAAACAATAAATGTAAGGCATTATGAAAATTACCAGGATAAAATATAGAGTTAATAAATCATTTTTCAGAATAATTAATAAACATTAAAGAAAAAATGTCTTTTTGCCACAAACCACTAAAATCTTGTTTTTGCGATAACTGAAATGAATAAAGAATGAGTGTTATCAATCAACATAGAATAACAAAACTTAAAAACAACATAAAAATAAATCTTTTTTTAAATTTAAATCTTATTCCTGTAAAAATACATATATCTACAAAAAACAACAATAAATAAACAAAATATTTAAATCAACCAAATAAAAAATTAAAAATAATGTCATCAAAAAACTGGCCTATAACAGTTAATCTTGTGAAACTTATAACTGAGAAAAAAAGAACAGTAAATCCTGTAACAACCCAAGAAATAGAATCATTTCTTCTTTTTGTTTTTGTTGTTATGAAAGCCGATGTTCTATCTTCATTTCAATTATGATTAGCTAAAATTTCTTCTTCTTTTAAAGTTTTGGGCATAAGTTCCTTTTCAATTTCCTATATTATACCAAAATTGATATTTTTCACAAATAAAAACTAGCATAAAGACTAGTTTGTAATTATTTTTTCTTTAAATGATTTATTTCTCTATTGTTTAAATAGACAAAATGTTTTTTAGATACTTCTGTTCATTTTGGTAAATCAATATTATAATCATGATGTTCTGACCATGGATTATATATTAATTCATTCAAAGCATCTTCACTTTCAACAGATATTGTTGAAGAAATAAGTGTTTTTGTGTAAGGGTGTTTCGGATCATTAAAGATTTCTTCTTTAGGGCCTAATTCCAAAAGCTTACCATTAAAAATGATTGCTACAGTATCAGCTCATAACTCAACCACGTTTAAATCAGTTTCAGCAATTATGAAAGTCGAATTAAATTTTGATTTTATTGTTTTCAATAGTTTAATTGCTTTAACTTTAGAAAAAGTATCAAGGTGTGAAAATGATTCGTCCAAACTAATGATTTTATTTGGTACAATTGCTGAAATTGCTATAATTAACAACTGCTTTTCTGAAATAGATAATTCAGTAAGAAAAACTTTTAAATAATCATTTCCTAAACCTACTGCTTTTAAAATTGACTCAATAATAAGCAATTTGACTTTTTTTCGTGATGGTTTTTTTGAATTAAAATGAGAATCAAAAGAATCATCTTGACTTATCATGTAATCTTTATAATCTTTAATAATAATTTCATTTTTTAAAATTGATTTATTAAGGTCAATATACTCGTTTAATAATTCCCCAACAGTTATTCTTTCAGAAAGCAACTTTGTTGAGTCTTGATTAATAATATTAATCATTTTTTTCAATTCTTTTAATTCAGAATAGTTTGGTGTTTGATATTTTGGATTTTTACTAATAATTTCTTGTATGCTTGGAAAATTTAGTAATTGTTTTATAATGACAAGATTGTAAAGTTCATCTTCATCAATAGAAGAATCAATTTTTTCATCTAACCAAGCTTCTCATTTTTTTCTTTCACCACCACGAGATAATGAGGCTGATAAAAGAATTTGATTCTCATCAATTTCAATAATAGTTTCATTAATTTTAGTCACATTTTTTTCAACTTTTTTCAAAACTGATGTTAAATCCTTATAGAATTTTGATATTGAAGTATACTCTCTAGCCTGAACTAAATTTCTAATTTCTTCAATAATAGATATTTTTTTCAAAATATCTATCAAATTTGAAAGGATAAAGTGAACTTTTTTTTCACATTTGATAATAGTTTCTAACATTTTTTGCAGCAATCCATCTTCACCAATGTTATCGTTTTTTAATTCTTGTAAAAATGTTTTTTGTTTATTATAACCCGAAATGTTTTGGTATATTAATTCAATACCATCATCTAATAAGGTTTCTATATTAGTAAGTTTAATATCTTTTTTATCTGATATAACATCATAATCTTTAATGTTTTCACCTTCTGAAATTTTAAAGTTTTTTTTGTCTGGATAACTTAATGACTGTTTAGACTTAACATCAAAGTATTTGTTCTCAACAAATTTAAAATATGATTCTTCTAATTCATCACTGTATGAATTTAAAGATTTTTCAATATCATTAAGAACTGTTTTAAAATCTTTTTGAATTTCTAAAACTTTTTTATTTCAAATGTATAAATTGGGTTTTTCACCTAAGGCTAATGTTTCTTGAAAGTAAACTGAACCAGATTGAATTGCAGCGTTACCTAAAATAGAATTGACTAAGTTAGATTTACCTGAATGCATTTCACCTAATATTGCAAATGTTTCACCTTCATTTATTTCAAATGAAATATTTTTGATTTGGTTTGATTCTTTTAGAGAAGTAGTAATTAAATTTCTAACTTTCAAAATTGGTAATTCGTTAACTAATTTTGGCATTATTTTTTACCTCTTCTTGCTTTAATTTTAAATTCTTCTTTTACAAAATGTGATTTTGTTATTTTAGAAAACTTGTTAGGAACTAACTCATATTTTTTTTCAGCATAATTTTTTCTTAATAATTTTTCATTAAAATTATTAAATAAATTGTCTGAAATATTATCATGATTTTCTTCTTGAAATATTTCTTTTATATTTAATTTTAATGCAATCGATTCTGGGTGAATTGCATTATTAATAATTTCTTTAGTATTTCCATACTCAACAATTTCACCATCATGAATAACAGCTATTCTATCAGCTATTTTTGAAGGAATTTCAAACGACTGTGTAAATAAAATCACAGTCAAATTCAGTTCTTCTTTAAGTTCTATAATTAATTTTAATAGCTGATTTTTAATGTTTGATCCAAGTAAATTTGCTGTTTCATCTCAAACTAAAACTTTTGGAGAAGATGAAACTGATTTTGCAATTACGACTAATTGATTAATAGTGTCAGAGCATTGTGATGGCAGCATATTAAATATTTCTTCAGCATTGACAAGACCTAACCTATGTAATAACTCCAAAGCTTTTAAGTGAGCTTCAGATTTTGAAAGTCTTTTTGTTGAAGCAATAATATCAGAAATTTGATGTCCTATCTTAACATCTGGTTTTAAAGATTGGTTTATGCTTTCAAAAATTGTGCTTATAACCTCTTCGTTAACAAATTTTAAATCTTTTTGTGACTCTGACCTATTTTTAGAAGGTTTATGTTTTTGAAAGTTTCATTGTGCCAGAACTTTATTAATTTCTTCTTTTGAAACTTTTTTTTCAACTAGTATTTTTGAAACTAAATTAATTAAGTTGTTTTCAAAATCTGTTAAAAATTCTTTTTTTCCCAAATATTCTAATCCGTCTTCTATTAAACTTTTTTCAACCATTTTAATAGAATCTTTATTTATTTGAATATCTTGCATTAATAAAGAAAGGTTTTCAATAGAACCATCACTTAACTTTTTGAAATTTGAAAGTTCATAATTAGCTCTTCTAATAATTTCTAATTGATCATCTATTAACTTCATTTTTAATAAAATCACTTCATTTTGATCCAATTTTAAAATTTGGTTGTAGTACTTCATTTTTCTTAAAGAAGCTTTCCTTGTCTCAACGTTTAAAAATTCTTCATTATTTAATAAAAACTTAATATCACTTTTTAACGATTTCATAAATGTATAATTTGTTTTTGCTACACTAATTTGAATTTGAGAAATTGCTGATTTAATATTTTTAATTTCATTTTTATGATATTCTATAACTTTATAATGCACTATTTCTTCTTTTTGGTCTATTGTATTTGCAAGAATTAAAAATGATTTATCAATTGCATTTTCATGTTTTTGAATTCTTTTTAATAGCTTATTGATGAGAGGCATTGATGGAGATGTGTTGTTATTAATTGACTCATTCTTGTCTTTTAAATAAGTTGATGAGTGTAGCTGAGTTTTTTCATATTGAGACATTCTGACTGTTTTATCTAAAATAGATTTAAACATTACAGTTTGTCTATGTGCTTCTTCTTGTTGTATTTTTGATATTTCTTGTCTCAATTTGTAAATTTTAATAACCGCTTTATCAATTATTGTTTTATTTGTAAGAGTAATGATATTTTTTGTTACATTAGATAAGTTACTTTTTTGATAACTCACTAAATCAATTGGAGATAATATGTGGTCTTTGCCTTCATCAATAGTTGCTTTTGTTGGATAGTACATAATAGTCCCGTTTGAAACATAAGAGTTTTGATTTAGTGAATTACTTAAAACTTTTGTCAATACAGTTTTACCTGTATTTGACTTTCCAACAATAGCTAATATTTCATTTGCATAAACATCGAATGAAATATTTTTAATTACGTTTAATGTTTTACCTCTTGTATTGGTTTTTACGATAACATCATTAAATGAAATTATAGTTTCTTGTTTGTTTTTCATCTTTGTAATTTCCTATCTATTTATTTTTTTAAATGGTCATAAAAATGCTGTTTAAAAACATTAATTATTTATAATGATACCTTATAATTGCATTGAAATCAAGATGTTAAATATCATTAAATGTGACTTTTTAAAACAAAAAGTAAAAAAAGTAAAAAAAGGCAAGTAAATTGTACTAAACCTTATTTTTTTTATTTTTAAATACAAAATTTACACCATTGAATTCGTTAATTATGCAAAGCACAATTGGTTGTTTACCAGACTCTTGTTTTATCGAAGTTCTAACCTTAGTTACAATTTCTTTTTTAATTTCATTTAAGTCATATTTCTTAGGGTTTTCTTTAAATAGACTTTGCCCTTGTTGTATTGATAACTCAATATCTTTTTGAATAATTTTGAATATTGGGTTATCTTCTTGAATATAAACAACACCGCGCATTTGAGTATCAATCATTGAAACTAATTCCTTGTTTCTTGAGTCTATTGTAGCACCAAGTATAATAACACCATCTGTAGCCAATTGTCTTCTTTCATTTAAAACTATTGTTCCAACATCACCAATACCTATCTCATCAACATATGTATTACCAAAATCAACATTTTTCTTCTCTATAGTTAAAACTTTTCTTGTTAAATCAAGAACTTGACCGTTATTGATAACAGCAATATTTTCTGGTAAAACACCAGCTTCAATTGCAGCGCTTTCTGCTTTTAAACCATCTTTAAATAAAGATTTAACTGGTATAAAATATTTTGGTCTAACAATACTTGTTAAAACTTTCACATCCTCATAAGAAGCATGCATTGTTCAAATATTTCTGTCACTTAAAGCTATAAGCCTTGCATCTGTTCTTGCCAATTCATCTAGAATTTGAGCATGTTTTTTTTCTATTCCAGGGGCTGGTGGAGTTGCTAATATCATTAAATCTTTTGATGTTAATTCAACTACATCATCATTTCCAGTTGCTACTTTAGTTAATTTAGAATAAAGTACATCCACAGTTCCAGAAATTATCAAAACACCATTGTCTGATTTCATGTATTCTTCAATAGATATAATATCTTCCGGAAGAATATTAAGATTTTTACTAATTAAATTTGATTTTAATACTTGTGCCATCAAACGCCCATAAACAGCGATCTTTCTATTATTTTCTTTAGCAACTTTACATATTTCACCAAGTTTAAAAATGTCTTCTTCAAAAATCCCAATAGCTATTCTTGTTTTCTTTTCTTTAAAAGGGATCGAAATAAAGTCTTGAATTTTATGATTTGGAGCTGTGAAACCACTTCTTGAAGCATATTCACTATCTGCTATTAAAGCTAAAACGCCTTTTTTACCAATATCTGATAAATGGTTAAAATCTGTTGAAAAGTAAGATTGTTCTTGACCATCAATTATATAATCCCCAACATATACAACAACACCTTGTTCAGTGTGAAAAGCATAACCAAAAGATTGTGGAGATGCAGACGTTGTTCTAAAAACTTCTACTTTTACATTTCCAGCTTCCAATACGTCTTTATCTTTTACAACTTTATAATTTTGATCTTTATTATTTTTAATTCTCATTCTAGAAATTTTAATTGATGATATTAATTTTGTAATTTCATTACAATAAACTGGTACATCCATGTGCTTTAAAATATATGGAACAGCCCCCATATTATAACTGGCAGAGTTTGTTAAAAAAATTCCTTTAACTCTTTTTTTGTTATCTATGATGTAATCTAATTTAGGAATAACTATATCTACTCCTAAAATACCTTTATCAGGGTATTTTACACCTGCATCTAATATAAATAATTCTTCACCAATTTCTAAAACAAAAAGGTTTTTACCTCTTTCATCTTGTCCACCAATTGCCATAAATTTTATTTTTGACATTAATTTTCTCCTATTCAATTTTTTATTTAATCGCGATAAACGTTAGATTAATCAGTATTTATTTAAACTAATTTTAACACAAAAAAAATGAGCTTTGCTCATTGATTAAAATTAAAGTTCTTTAAGCGGCTTCACATCACTAAATGAAATCTCTAAATTTGTATATCTACCAAACATTTCAATAAGAATAACTGCTACGCCCTTTTCATAATCCATATCTTTAACTTCACCTTCTTCACCAGTATTGATACCAGATATTACTCTAACCATTTGACCAACTACAAAATTAGCTGTAAATAAAGGTTTTTTAGTAACAGGTATCGCTACTCCTGGGATTTTCTCATTAATTGAAGGTGCTTTTTCATTTTCTTCAACAATTGTTTCTTCTTTTGGCATTAGCATTTTTAGTACTTCTTCAACAGTTAAAGGGAATGGTTTAGCACCACGTCCTGATGAACCAATAAATCCAGTTACTCCAGGTGTATTTCTAACTATAAATCAAGTTTCTTCATTCATAATCATATTAATAAAAATATAACCAGGAAATAAATTTTTTTCTTTTTCTTTTCCGGTTTTTGTTAAAACAATGCCTTTAGATATTCTAATATCAAAGACTTGGTTATCATGTTTTTCAGATTTAATTTTATTTGTTAAATCTTGAAGAACTTTATCTTCATGCCCCGTTTGTGAGTTAATAACAAATCATTGACCTTTTGCATTTAATATATCTTTTTCTAATTGTAAAATTTCTTCTTTATTCATTTTCTCTCCTTGTTAATAAATTTTAATTCATTGAAATAATTGTTGTATACCCAGTCCTATCAGAAAGAATAGTAGTGCAAAAATGATCATAAATAATAAAACTATTATATATTTTTTCTTTAAGTTATCTCAACCAGATCATTTAATTTTATGTACTTCTTTAACAATTTTTATTGGGTATTCTTTAAAAGCTTTACCACGATTTTTAGATTCCTTTTGTTTTTTGACTTTTAATGCCTTTTTAGTTTCTTTAGAAACTTTTATTTTTTCTCTTTTTTCAAGTTTATCTTTTTTCATTATCTTGTTTCCTTGTGAAGTGTATGATGATTACATGAGTTACAAAATTTTTTGATTTCTAGTCTTTGTTTTTGAGTTAATGTGCTTTTGTTGACAGAATAATTTCTTGCTAAGCATACTTCGCAAACTAATATAATTTTTCTAGATGATGATTTCACAATTGCCCCCAATAAAATTCTAATTAAAAAGGAGGAAACCCTCCTTCTAACTATTTATTTTATTATATCAATAAAATTATTAAATTAGTTTAATTTGGTTAGAAACTCAAAACATAATTATTGAACCAGCCACGTTTGCATTAAAAGAATCAATATTTTTGTTTGATGGAATATAAAAATTTACATCACTATTTTTAGTTAGTAATTCACTAACACCACTATGTTCATTGCCAATTATAATAGCTGATTTATTAGCAAAACTAACATTTCTAATATCTTGTGAATTCTGATTTAAATTAGTGCTGTAAACTCAAAAACCTTGTTTTTGAAGTTCTTTTACAACATTAGACAAATTAGATACTTTTGATATGTTTACATCATATACAGTCCCAGCAGAAGTTTTAACAACAGTTGAAGTGACAAATACTTGTTTACGATCTAATATAACAATATTTTGAATATTTAATAAACTCGCAGTTCTTATTAAAGCACCAAAGTTATACGGATCTTGAATTTGATCAAAAATTAAAACTATATTTTTGTTTGTTTCTAAAAGCTTTGCTTTCATTTCGCTAAATGGTTGATAGTTGTATTCTTTTACTTCTGCTACAATATTTTGATGATTAACTTCATATTGAAACATTCTATCAAGCTTGTTTTTAGTTACGATATTTATTTTCAGATCAAGTGTTTCAAAAATACTATCCATGTTTGTTGTTCAAATATTTTTAATTAAGTTAGGGTGTTTTTTAATGAACTCATATATAGAATGTTTACCATAAATTAAATTTTTATTTTCCATTATAATAACCCTTCTTTAATTAAAATTGCTCTAATTTGATCTGCTTCAACAAATTCTTTGTTTAATATATGTTCTTTTTGTTTCAAATATAACATCTTGATTTGATCATCAACATTTAAATTAAACTCAAAACTAAATCCCAATACTTGTAAAATAATTTTTAATGTATTAAATTGTAATATTTTAATTTTAAAATTATCTTCTTTATTTATGTTTGAAATTAAAAAGTTAATCAGCATTAAAACTTGAGGAGTATTCAAATCATCATTCATATATTTATCAAACTTGTTTAAAATATGTTCATCTACTTGTTCTTCTACTTTAGCTTCATTAATTATTAGCCATTGTTTTAATTTTTTTATGCAATTATTAATTTTATCTTCAAACTTAACACCTTGCTTTAAAAGATCATCAGTTATATTGATAGGTTGTTTATAGTGAGTTGTTTGAAATAACCATCTTAAAACATTCACACCATAAGTTTGTATAAAATCTTTTAAATGCGTAGTGTTATTTAATGACTTACTCATTTTTACATTATCTACAGTTAAATGTCCATTATGCATTCAAATATAAGATAATTCTTTGTTATTTTTTGCTAAAAATTGTATTCTTTCATTTTCGTGATGTGGAAATTGCAAATCAATTCCACCAATATGAATATCAATAGTTTCATGATTAAAATAATTATCAATTAAAGTTACACATTCAGTGTGTCAACCTGGTCTTCCTTTTTGTTTATGAAAATCTCAATTCAACCCTACGTTTGTTGTTTTTCATAAACTAAAATCCGCTTTTAAATTTTTATCTTCAAAAAAATCTTCAGCTGTTTTTGATATTAAATCATCAACTTTTATATTTGACAATTTACCATACTCTGACTTAAATTTATTAATATTAAAATATATACCACTTTTAGTTTCATAAGCTGATTGATTTATAATTAAATTATCAATAAATGATTGCATAAGTTTTATTTCATCACTTATGCATACTATCTGATTTGGCATTCTAACTTTTAATTCTTTTAAATTTTTAAGGTATGCTTTTTTAAAAAAGTTAGTTAACTCTATTTCTGGTGTATTTGTTTCTAAGGATTTACTAATTATTTTGTCATCTATGTCTGTAATGTTTTGTAAAAAATTTACTTTTACTTTTTTAAATTCTAAAAACTTTATTAAAGTATCAGTTAACAAAATAGGTCTCGCATTGCCTATATGTATATAGTCGTAAATGGTTGGACCACAACTGTAAATGTTAGCTTGAGGATTTTTAATGGTTTTATATTTTCTTGATAATGTATCAAATATTTTCATATACTACCTACTTATTCTTTATCAAGGGTCTTAAAACAAAATAAACAGTTGATAATAAACTAGTATTAAATATAATTTTAAGAGGCATTTGAGCTACTCTTAAAGCAACCATGTTGATATAACCATTTTCGCTCTCTTTAGCTAATAATTCAGCATCCCCTCATGAAGCAGTTAGTATTGACACTAAAATTTCTGTAACTAAACAAATAAGTATTATAGGCATTATAACGTTTATATATTTTTTCTTACTTGTAAACATAAGAATAGCAAAAGTTATATAAATTAATATTAATATTACGCCCATTAATATCATAAAAACTCTAGGGACCATTTTTCTTGACATACTTATGCCGAAAATACTTACTTTTTCAATATATCCAGGTGGTGTGATTTCCCCTTCATTTAGCGGATTTGAAACAGGTAATTTATCTAATGTTAGAGACAAAAATAAAGTTGAAATAATTACAAATACAGTAATTATTATTAATGTAATATATTGCTTATTATCTTTTAATTTAAAGCTAAAAGAACAAATTCCTGCTCAAAAAGCAAAACCTATAGCAACAAAAAAATATGCTGGGTGAATAAACGAAGGAATAAATAACATTGTTAACAATTCAGTTACCAAACCTACTATTAGACCCACTATAGGCCCAAATATCATTCCTGTTATTTTAATCATGATGCCTTCAAAAGCTACTCTTATTGGTGGGAATACAGTAATTGGCACAGTCATAGATATAACAACAGTTACAGCAACTGAACATCCAATCATAATACCCATGTAAGCAATGTTACGAGTATTAAATTGTTCATTTATAATGAAAACACCTTGTGTTATAAGATGTTTTTTTTGAATTCATTTAAATAATATATATAATACAAAAATAGTAAATGTTAAAGCAGACGAAAGATACGCAAGGTGAGAACCCTCCATAATTCATTCTAGAGTTTTTTGCATATGTTCTCACCTCCTTTTTAGTTTGTAATTAATTTTTAATTTGTAACTTTTGTTTCTTGAATTGCAAAATCTGTAATTGCCATTTCATTATATTTGTTTTCCCAAAGCGGAACATTTTTACTCACATTTTTTCTGTCAGATGCATTTAAAGCTTTACCGTCAGTTCCATATCCAAGCATACTTGATTTGTTAAATTGATATCCAGCTAATCTTCAACCAAGATATAATTTTTCTTTATCTTTTAAACCATCTGTAGTATCATTTGTTATTGTTGATAATATTGGTGCATATGAGGCGTATAAACCATCAACTGTTAGGTTAATTTCATAATCTTTTCCCAAATATTGTTCTTTTCCATCTTTATCTTTTTTAATATTAATATCATCATTATAAATAATTTTTAACTTTATAGGATCTAGTTTTACTAATTGATAACCATAAGTTTTAGAAGAAAAAGTTTTTGTAACTTTCTCATTTGCATCCTTTATTGAAACTAACTTATATTCAAATACAGGATTAGGTAATGTATTTAATAATATGCCAGCTTCTGGTGTTGTTTTTGATCAGTCTGCATTATCTTCGATTTGTTGTAAGGTTATGTTAGTATTTTTAATTTCTTCTTGTGTAGTTGAAATTAAAGTTTGAGCAAAAGGATCTAATGATGTTACTGGCCCACCAGCTATGTATTGTTTATAGTTTTCACTATATTTTGCTTCTTCAGAATAATTAGACTTAGTTTTGTTAATTCATGAAGTTTCATATTCAGTTATTTTAGAAGTTTTTAATTCTTTAGTTATTTCTGCTTCATCAGATTTTACTTCAAAATCAGCAAGTCCTATATTTCCATTTACAAATTGTTGTTCATTTTCAAATTCTATACTTCTAATACCTTGATTTTTAGAAGCATTGTACATTTTATCAATTAATTGAATATCTTCAGAAGTTACAATTGGTATATTTGAACTTTTTTCATTTGAATCAGATGATACATATTTTGAATATTCAACCAAACCAAGAATTGAAGCAATTCCACTTTTTGATTCTTTGTAATTTGCATAATATTGTTTAATGTCTTCATCATTGTTTGAATTGAAACCAGCTGTTCTTGATTGCCCATCCACATAAATTTTATTTTTTTCATAATTAGTACTAAAAACATATTGTTGATTTGTTAGAGATTTATTATTGTTAATAATAGTATTTTTTGCATTGTAAAAAATTACATTTAACAAATCTTGAACAATTGCATTACCTTGCCCCAGTGAACCATTCAAACTTGATTTTACTTCAGATAATTGCTTATCTTTAATTTGTTGTTCAGTAAGTTTTTCATTATCTCACCCATCAGAATTATTTATATATGAATTGGTTGTAGTGTCTCAAATATATCGTATTTGCTTGTTAAGTTCATCATGACTAGCCAATTTTATAGTGTAATTATTTGTAATTAGCTTTGTTGAGCACGCAGTTAAAGAAGTTGCAGAAGTTGCAGTTAAAGACATCGCTGTTAACGTTGTTAAAAGTTTTTTCATTTTATAAATTCCTTATTGAAGTTTTCTATACATATAATTTTAATTTAAATAGATTATAACAAAAAAAACATGTATTCACACGCTTTGACTTAACCTTTATCTAAAAATTTACCATGTCTTTTATCAAAAGAAACTTTAACAACACCAGTAGCTCCATTACGGTGTTTAGCTATAATTACATCAGTTGGAGATATAGCTGATGGTTCATTGTTTGGAACATGATTGTTATTTGCATCTTTTGTGTAAGTATAATAATCTTCCCGATATAAAAACATAATCAAATCAGCATCTTGTTCAATAGCACCAGAATCTCTTAAATCTGACATTATAGGTTTTTTGTCTTCTCTTTTTTCAACTGATCTTGACAGCTGAGATAAACAAACAATAGGGATTTCAAGTTCACGTGAGATTCTTTTTAAATGACGTGAGATGTTTGAAATTTCATTTTGTCTATCAATATTTAAATTGTTTGAACCAATCAATTGAAGATAATCAATTACGCAAAATTTGATATCATGATCTCTTTTCAATTTATATAACTTAGATTGAATTTGTTGAACAGTAATACCTGGTGTGTCATCAATGTAGATTGGAAGTTTTGATATATTCTCTTTTGAATACATTAAAGTTTTTCATTCTTGATCAGATATGTTTTTACCAGTTCTTAATTTTTTAGAGTCTAAGTGTGAAACCATAGTTAACAATCTTTGTGTAAGTTGTTCAGCTGGCATTTCTAAAGAAAATATTGCAACTCCTTGATTTTCTTTAGCTGCTCTGTAAGCTAAATGAAGTGAAAATGCTGTTTTACCCATACTTGGTCTAGCTGCTAAAATTATTAAATCTCCTTTTTGTCAACCCGATGTAATATCATCTAATTCAAAAAGACCTGTGGGAACACCAGTTAAAGTATCATTTCTTTTTTGAAGCCCTTTTATTTTTTCAATTAATGAATCTGCTGATTCTTTAAAGTGTTTAACATCACTTTTATTCTGATTTAAATCAATAGAAATTAATTCTCTTTGAATTTTATTCATTGCATCTTCGACGTCAAGTTGTCCATTATTTCTTTCATTTTGAATAATTTTAAGAGTCGCATCAAACTTCCTAGAAGCAGATGCAAAAAAAACTGTTTCAATATAATTTTCAATACCTTCATCTGTAAAAAATTCTAAAGCAATACTTTGAATCTTGGTAGCCCCACCAACTTGCTCTAATTTGCCTTCTTTATCTAAAAGGGCTACAACTGAATTAATTGTTATTTCTTTACTTTCTTTATTCAGAATTGTCAGCATTTCAAATATTGTTTTGTGTGAAGGGTCTAAAAAATCATTAAAAACCAATCCATTAAAAATATCTGGTAGTGCATTTGGAGAGTTTAAAGCGATAGCTAATATACTTTTTTCAATCGTGTATAAATTTTCTACACTAATGTCTCTTTTCATTTAATTATGCCTCTTTGATTTCTACTTGAAGTTTGGCTTCAAGTTTATATGGTAATTTAACGCTTAAATAATGAATGCCTACTTTATTTAAATTAGTAAAATTAACAATCTTTTTTTTGTCAATTTCTATTTTGTACTTATTTTTTAACTGATCTGTTATATCTTGATTAGATATAGAACCAAATGCTTTATTATTTTTTATTTGCAATTTGAACTGTAAAACTGTTTCTTCAATTTTCTTTTTCATTAAAAGTGTTTCGGCTTTTGCTAATTCATTTTCTTCAGACTCAATTTGTTTTTTTAAATTTAAACTACTTAAATTACCACTAGTAGCTAATTTAACAAAACCTTTTGGTATTAAAAAGTTTTTAGCATAACCATCACTGACTTCTTTAACTTCATCTTTTTTGCCTTGACCTTTAACATCTTTTAAAAAAATAACTTTCATAAGAACCTCGCTTTTATTATTTAAATTATAATATAATTTGTTTCATTTATTTTGCAAATAAAAAAAATCACAAAAGTGATTTGAAATATTATTCAATAACAAAAGGTAATAAAGCCATTTGGCGCGCTCTTTTAATTGCAACAGCCAATTGTCTTTGACTTTTAGGTGACGTACCAGTAACTCTTCTTGGTAAGATTTGACCTGTTGGTGAAATAAATTTTTTTAATAAGTCTATATCTTTATAATCAATATAGTTAATTTTATTTTTTTCAAAGAAATTAACTTTTTTTCTTTTTTTAACAAATTTTTTATTTGTAATAGCCATAATTTTTGCCTTTCTTAAATTATTAATCTCATAATATTGACTCATCATCACTTAAAATAACTTCATCTTGAACAATACTTGAACTTGAAGTAGCTAATACAGGTGATTCTAAATTAATATTTGATGTATTTACAGAAGTTTGACCTACTGTGTTTTCATTTTTGTTTTTTGAAGATTCTAAAAAGTTTACACGATCAGCAGTTATAGTTGTAATAGTTTCGTATTTTCCATCTTTTTGACTCGTACGAACACTTATTCTTCCAGATACTGAAACTAAGCTACCTTTTGAAAGGAATTTAACCATATTTTCTGCTGTTCTTTCAAATGCAAAACAAGGAATAAAATTTGTTATTTCTTTTTGTTGTGAATATTCACTCACAGCAACTGTAAAAGAAACAAATTTACCTTGACCATTACTGGTTGATCTTAATTCTAAATCTTTGGTTATTCTTCCCACTAAATTAACTTGATTCATAACTGCTCCTTTTATTTATTTCTTTTTAATTGATGCACTAACTTTTCTCATGTACTCTACTAATTCTTTTTTAGTCATATCACGTAAGTTAACGTCTTGCAATTTTTTAGCTAAATTATTTTCAACAGCTATTTCTCTTAATTTGTTAGAGTATTTTTGAAGTTCAGATCTTTCTTCATCTATATTGTGAGAACCATCAATTTTTGCTCTTTCTTCTGCAGAAAGTTTAGGCGCTTCAACTTTAGATTCAGTTGTTTCTTCATCATGATGAATAATAACTTCTTTTTCTAAGTGTTCTTTATATTTATCTTGCATTTTAGAAACAAAGTCATGAGCTTCTTCATGAGAAACTACAACTTCTTCTTTTACAGATTGCACAACTGCATTTGATGATTCTGGTTTTTGATAAGGTCTTCTTTCTCCAGAAAAGTCTGAACCTTCTCTTTTAACAAAGGGTTTTTTGAAATCTCTTCTAGGTTTTCTTTCTTCTTCATATTTTGACATATCAGTTTTTGATAAAATAACTGATTGTTCATATTTTTTTTCTGTTTCAATACTTATAACTAATTTTCTAATAACATTTTTTTCAATGTTTGAAACTCTTTCAAATTCTTTGATTGCTTCTGCTGTTGCTTCAACAATCACAACAAAGTAGTTTCCTTTTTTCTTGTGATTTATTTTATAAGCAAATTCAACTAATCCTAAATCATTTTGTTCAATGATTTTTCCATCTTTTTGTAAGATATCAATCATTTTAGTTGAAAGAGCTTTGATGTCTTGTGTATCTTGATCTAAGATAAACATTACCTCATATTTTCTTAACATAAATTTTTATGTCCTCCTTTTGGTCTTTGGGCACTGGGCCAAGGAGTTAATCCGTGTAATATTAACTCGCCTAAAATATTATATAAGAAACGCTATGCAAAATCAACTTAACAATCATGTAAACAATAAAATGAGCAAATTTTATTTAAAAGTGTATAATAAAATGATTATGAGAAAAAATATAAAAAATGAAACATTATTACTAATAGCGATAGAATTGTTTAGTGCTATTTGTGGGATTATTGGTGTTATATTAGGAATATTAAGCTTATTAAGTTTAGATGATTTTGTTTGAGGTAAAGCTAATGAACGTCTTTCTTTTATTTTTACAGTTTTAACTGTAGGTTTTGATTTTGCAAGTACAACTACAGCAATCATTGCATTTAAGTTTGGTGGACTTATTATTAAAAGAAAAGAAAGCGAAGGCAAAGAAATATGTTTAGCTGAAAAGTTTGCAAACAAACTAGATCTTTATAGCTTCTTTTTTGGATTATTTGGTTTACTTTTAAGTATTTTGAGTTTACTATTTTTGTATGAATTTATGAAATCTGATGTTGGTTCTGAAATAGCAACAGTTCTTTCAGTTATCTGTGATTCGGTTAGTGCACTAATTGTATTATGAGTTTTTAAAATAATGATTAAATTAAATGGTAAATAATATGTCTGAAAATAAAAATACTTATTATGGAGACTTAGCATCTTTTATTTATAATTTATCAAAACCCCCAGGAACTAGCATTGATGGTGATATTGAATTTTACACAAATGAATTAATACAATATGAAGGACCAGTTCTTGAAGCTGGTGTAGGTAATGGTAGAATGGCAATACCTTTATTGCGCAAAGGTGTAGATGTATTTGGTATTGATAATTCATTAGAAATGATTGAACTCTATAAAACTAATTTACTAAAGTACAATCTTGAAGCTAATGTTCAATTAGCTGACCTAAATAATTTAAAATTAACCCAGAAATTTGAAAACATAATATTACCAAACGGAAGTTTTTGTTCACTAAAAAGAGAATATAGCAAAAATATATTAACTAGCTTTTTAAATCTTTTACAAAATAATGGTAAATTATACATAGATTTAATTTACCCAAATTCTTTTAAAGCAGGCATTGATCATGAATATAATTTTAAAATAGAAAATGATAAATTTATAAAAATTAAAAATAGTTCTATTAGTATAAATTGAATTGAACAATCAACTTTTTCTGTTTTAAAATATGATTTAATGATTGATAATAAAAGTGTGCAACAAGAAATACAAAATTTTAAATTATATTGATATGGGGTTGATGAGTTTGAGAAATTATTGTTATCTATTGGTTTTAAAAATATAAAACAAATAATTAATTACAACAATAAAAAAATGTTAAATTTAAAAACACTTACATTCATTGCTGAAAAGTAAATGTTTTTTATATATTTTTTGTTGTAATTTTTTTACCAGCAATTCATTCTTTAATGTATTGAGAATTAATCTTTGTAGATTTTTTAATGTCATTTATATTATCTTCAGAAAATTTAGAAAGCACTCAGTCAACAATAAGCCAATTTTCTAGTGGTGGGTCGATACCTATTCTATATCTTAAAAAATCTTGTGTACTCATTTTATTTATAATTGATTTAATACCGTTATGTCCAGCTGATGAACCACCAAATTTTAATTGGTTTTTATTAATTGTAAAATCTTTTTCATCATGCATTATTAAAATATCTTCAATACCAACTTTATAAAAATCAAACATTTTTCTAACAATATCTCCAGAATTATTCATAAATGTTTGAGGCTTAATAAACATTACTTTTTCTCCATTAATTTTTGAGGTGTAAATATGTGCATCTTTATCTAATTGAACTTTATCATAACCAAATTCTTCAAGTAAAATATCTAAAGCTATTCATCCAGCATTATGTCTTGTTTTTTCGTATTGTTTACCAGGATTACCTAAAGCAAAAATTAATTTCATATAAATCCTCAACTATTTATACTTAGCTTTTATACTTAAAGCTTTTTTGTAAATTTCTTCTTTTTTACGATTATAAACTTCAGTTAACGATTCTTGATCAACTGATGCTTTAATCATTTCTGCTAATAATGGTGCAACTGAAATAATTTTTAGACCATTAAAATGTTTTTCTTCAGCAATTTGAATAGTATTTGTAACAACAACTTGTTTTACAATGCCTTCAGAAATAGCAGCATCCATTCTTTCTTTTGCTGGACCATTAAATAGACCGTGTGAAGCAAAAATGTACACTTCTTTAGCGCCTTGATCTTTTAATGCTCTAGCAGCATTAATAATAGTTCCCCCAGTGTCAATCATATCATCAATAATGAAACAATTTTTACCTTCAATATCTCCAAGCACAAATTCTATTTCAGCTTTATTAGGTTCTGGTCTTTTTTTTCCAATAACAGCAATACCACTAGTTACACCAGCTGTGTACGACTCAACCTTGTGAGTTCTAGTCATTCCTCCATAGTCAGGGGATACTAAAATACAATCATCTGGATTTCAGTTATTTTTATCAACATATTCAACTATTTCATTAGCTAATATTTGAGCTGTGTAAAAATTATCCATAGGTACATCAAAAAAACCCATTGTTTGTGGTGAGTGAATATCAATTGACATTACTCTATCAGCTCCAGCTTTTGAAATTAAATCAGCCACTAATTTAGAAGTAATTGGTTGTCTTCCTTTAGCTTTACGATCTTGTCTAGCATAACCATAATATGGTATAACCACATTTATTTCTTCAGCACTTCCTCTTTTAAAACCATCAAGTGCTATTAAAAGTTCCATTAAACTTTCATTGACTGGCATTGATGTTGACTGTATTACATAAATTGCTTTACCTCTTACAGAATCGATTGATTCAGTTAATATTTCCCCATCTGCGAATCTTCTGGTAATGATTTCATTTTTCTTTACCTTTAAAATATCACAGATTTCATTAGCTAAATCTGTTCCTTGTGTTAATCCAAAAATGTGTATGTTGTTATTGTATATCATAAATTCCTTATCTTTAGATTAATAATAACAAATTAAAATATCACTTTGCAATTCATTTTGAATAAATATAAAAACCACGAATTATTTTACGTGGTTTTGTTTTTAATGAATTTTTATTTTCTAAGTTTTTTAAGTTCTTCTTCTTGTTTAACAACAATTTCATTCACTTTTCTTAAAGCGTTATCAAAAAATAGGATTAAGTTTGATTGAAGAACTGACATGTTTGCCATGTAGTCTCTTCTTTTTTCACCAGAATATTGGCTATTTTGTAATTGATTCATTTGACGATGATATTCATTCATACCAGCTTCCAAACTTCTCAAAATATTTCTTAAAGGTATTTTGTTAAAATCTAACTCAGTGAAAGTATCTTCAGGAATTCCTTTTGAAAAATCTTCATAATCTTTAGAATCTATTTCTTGAGGATCAACTGCAAAAAATACACTATATACTTCAATAATCTTTTGAATGTTTTCAGGTCTTATTGGTGTTGAAGATAAATTAACTCCACCAATTTCAATTTCAGTTATAGTTTGTGTTTGAACCATACCTAAACAATTACCAAAAATCGCATAAACATCATCTTGTGATAACTCTTTATTTTGTAGGTCAACTATCTTAGTTGCTGAGTTTTCTTTTGGAAAACCCAATCCTAAAAGTTTATTTGGTTCATTCATATCAGGTCTTAATAATACAAATACAGTATCACCATCTATTAACTTTTCTTGTTTAACATCTACTAAGTCTTTAGCATAGTAAAAAGATCATGTATTTAATTTCATTAATTGTTACCTCTGTTTTCTTATTAGTATTATACACTATCAAAACATTAAATAAAAAATCAAACTTTAAGTTTGATTTTAAAATTATTTTAAGAATTCATAAAATGTTTTAATTAGAACTGCATTTCCACGTCCATTTTCATAAGCAGTACCTGCTATATCAAAATGAATAAATGGTTTATCTTCACTAAATTCATGTAAGAATGCAGCTGCAGTTGCACTTCCTTCCCCACCTTTAACAGCGTTTGAAAGATCTCCAAGAACCGCTCCCGCTTTCACTCTTTCTAAATGTTCTTCATACATTGGCATTCTTCATAATCTTTCTCTAGTTTCGAATGAAACAGCTTCTAAACCTTTTCATAATTCATCATTATGAGTAAATGCACCAGTAGCTGACGAACCAAGTGAAAATGCCATAGCACCAGTTAAAGTTGAAATTTCAATAATTTGATCAGCTTTTTTTTCTCTAATAGCATAAGTAATACCATCAGCTAACACTAATCTTCCCTCAGCATCAGTGTTGTTAATTTCAACAGTTAATCCGTTCATTGAAGTTAATACTGATTCTGGTAAAGTAGCTTTATAACCAATTCTATTATCAGTGAACATTGCAACGGCTACAACATTTGCTTTTGCTTTAGCTTTTGCAAGACCAATTACAGTTGAAAGAACTGTAGCAGCTCCTGACATATCAAATTTCATACCTTCCATTGAAGAAGAAGGTTTTAAGTTATATCCTCCTGAGTCAAATGTGATACCTTTTCCAACTAAAGCAGTTTTAGGTTTTTTAACATCACCACAATATTCAGCCACAACTATTCTTGGTTCATACATTGAACCTGCATTAACACCCAAAAATAATCCCATACCAAATTTTTCAGCTTCTGCTCTACCAAGAACTGTTATTTTCAAGTCTTTAATTGATTTTGTATCAGCAACAATTTTTTCAGCATAATATTCACTAGTTCCAAAGTTAGGTGGTGTATCTTGTAAATCTCTTGCATAGTTAACTTGTTCAACTTTAACTGCTGCATGTTTTTCTAATTCTTTAACATCATGTTTAGTATTTATATCAAATTCAACTGCTTTTGATTTTTCTTTTTTAGTTTCTTTTAAACCTTTATATGAAAGTTTTGTATGTGAAATATATCCTAAAGTTTCATACACTGTATTAAAAACTAAAGCTAATTTTTCAACTGAAAAAATTTCTACAAATGAATCAAGATCTACACTAATGTTTTTTGTATATAATCCTAATGCTTCTGCTAAACCTTTTTTAATTTGTCTAACCCTACATCCTTTATCCTTAACAACTAAGTAAATTGTTTTGTCTTCACTAATTAAAGTAGCAGCACCTGCAGTATCTTTAATGAAATTGTTTTTTTTGTTGTCTTTAACTGCAACAATTTTTATGTCATATTGTTTTTTATTGATTGAAATCATGTTTCTCCTTTGGTTTATTAGTTAAACCTTACATGCCTACCAAATTGGTGAAAGTAATAGACATATAAGGCTTAACTAATAGTTTTTTTATAAATAAATATTAGTTATGATACAAGCAGCAATAGCTACCAAGAAAAATATTATTCCTAAAACCGTCATCCAGTTAGATAATGTTTTATCTAAACCACGTTCTTTTGAATTTGAAAATAACTCATCATTTCCACCATTTAAAGCACTAAGTCCTGATTGAGAATTTTTAGATTGAAATATCCCAATAGTGATAATAACTATCGATACAACCATAATAACTATTTCAAAACTTAGTATTAAAATTTTTGCTGTTTCAATACTCATACAATAACTCCTTTTGTTTTATATAATGATACTACATTTTTATTTTTTTAATAGTTCAAATAAGGTTTTAACCATTACACCTTGTGCTTTTTGTTCTATATCAGCACTTCCAGCAACGTCTAAGTGTAAATAAGGTTTTGATTCTGTAAATTCATTTAAGAATGCTGCAGCATATGAAGAATCTTCTCCATATACTTTTGCACAACTAGTTAAATCAGCATACCCTCTAGCATCTTTTTGTAACTGTTTTAAATGTCTTGGTAATATTGGTAATCTTCACACAACTTCATTTGTTTTTAAAGATGCTTTGTTAACATCTTCAATTAATTTTTCATTATGTGAAAAGATTCCAGTGGTTCTACCCAAAGCATATGCAACAGCTCCAGTTAATGTTGCAACATCAATAAGTTGATCTACTTTTAATTCTTTTGCTGCATATGTTAATCCATCAGCTAAAACTAATCTTCCTTCAGCATCAGTATCTTCAATAACAACTGTTTTTCCATTCATAGCAGTTATTACTGAATCAGGGAATGTAGCAGTATAACCAATTCTGTTGTCTGTAAATAAACCAACAGCTACTACATTAGCTTTAGATTTAGATTTTGCCAGCGCCATCACAGTTGAAATAACTATAGCAGCACCTGACATATCAAATTTCATACCCTTCATGTGTTGAGCTGGTTTTAAGTTGTACCCACCTGAATCAAAAGTAATACCTTTACCAACTAAACCAGTTTTAGGTAATTTAGCATCAGAACAGTATTCAACAATCACTACTTGCGCTTCTATTAATGAACCAGCGTTAACCGCTAGTAAAAGATTCATATTTAATTTTTTTGATTCTGCTTTACCTAAAATTGTTACCTTAACTCCAGCTATTTTTTCAGCATCTTTTTTAATTTTATTTGCATAATAAACACTTGTTCCAATGTTTGGTGGGGTTTCTTGTAAGTCTCTTGCATAATTAACAGCTTCTGCTTTTGCTTTTTCATTCACTTCAAATGAACTGATTTTTTCTTTTGAAATTATATTAAATTCAAATTGTTTAATTTTTTCTTTTTTATAATTTTCCATAGCATGACCACTGAATGACAATGCTGAATATAAGTCAGAAAATGATTTTTCTAAGTCAGATTTAAAAATGGGTTTTAATGTATCAAAATCTACATTTAAATTAATTTGATATTTTTCAATAGTTGCAAAAAGAGTTTTAACTAATTGTTCATAAGCATTTTCTTTTGAATCTAATACGATAAATATTTCATTTGTTGCAGATAATAAATTGATAGCGCCAACTTCGTCATTTAATAAATTTAATTTATTTTCTTTTGTTGTAAACTTTACAGTTGTCTTATAATTAGTTGAATTTAATTTAATCATTTTCTCTCCTTAGTTTATTAATTTATATAATACCTTTTTTTGCTTTAAAAATCTAATTTCTAAACAGCAAATAACTCATTTATTGAAATATTTAACCCTTTAATAATTTTTTCAATTATATGCACTGTTATATTTCTTGTTCCACGTTCTATATCTGATAAATAATTTTTAGAAACATTACATCTAAAAGCAAGTTCTTCTTGACTTATGTTTTGAGTAATTCTTATTTTTTTAATGTTTATTGCGATTATTTCTAAAAGTGCTAATTCTTTCATATATTATAACTCCTCACTTAATTTGTGTATTATTTTAAATAAATTACTTATTCCTGATTTAGTTATTATAAAACCTTTTTCAATCATTTTATTAGTTAACTCAGAATAGCTTGCATCTGGATTTTCTATTCTAAGTTCCATTAAAGCTTGAGCTTTTATAGATAACTGGCTTGATGCTATTTTTGATTGAATTTTGCTTATTTCATCAACTTGCTTCAATCCAACTACTAAAGCTTTTTTATTGTTATAAACATCTACATTATTTGTTCTATTAATATTATTGTGAAACTCTCTAGAAATTCTTGCATTTTCAAATTTCATTACACATTGATAAGCGTCAATTAATTTTAAAAAATCTGAAACTAATAATGATTTTTTAATATAGCTAATATACAATTTATCACTTCTTTTTAAAACTTTAAATTCAAAATTAAAATCTTTTAACAACACAACTCAATATTTTGCAGAAACTAAATCTTTAAATTGTAGTTCCAAATGATAATTAGTTGTGTTGGGAGAATTTACCGAGCCAATAGCAACAAATACACCCGCTATATAAGCTCTTTTAAAATTTTTAACTAAATCTTTACTTAATTTTTTAAAATCAAAAATAAACTCTACTATTTTAATTTGATTTTTGTCAACCACATTTAATGATTGTAAAAAAACACTAATTTGTCCTTCTAAGATTATGTAATAAGTTGTAACTTTATTAGAGTTTTTTGCCTGAGTAATACCTATATTAATTAATCCTGAAAAGTTTTGTTTGCACAACTTAAAAATAGATCTTGCTATTTTATTTGAGTTAGATGTTAACCTTAATTTTTCTTTATTATTCGAAAATATTAAATCACCATTGTATTTAATAAATCCAGCTAAAAAACACTTACTTAAATTTTCATCAAATTCATGAGCTAATACTTCTGATTTCACTTCTAATGCAAAAGACATGATATTGCCCCCTTCTTTTATTTTAATTAAATAGTGAAATACTCTTTTTCGTATAAATATCCATTTTTTCTAAAATATCTTGGTAGTAAATATTGACAAACTAACATACCAACTAAACCAATCATCATAGTTAAAAAAATTAATATTAAAGATATTGTTTTTGAACCATTTCAAAATAAGTGATCATCTGGTCTTTGCAGTTCCAAACAAAATCTAACTAAATTTCATAAAAATACAAAACTGAATGCTGCAATTCCTGATTTGGTTGAGCTGTATTCAAATAAGTTATTTGCTTTTGAGATTCTTAAAGATTCTTTATATTTATTTGAGCTTTTATTTTCAGATAAATATAATGTTTTATTATTGTCTTCACTTCTATAATATGCTTGATTTCAAACTATATTTTTATTTGAGTACCCAAACTTATTTCTAGTTATTTCATACTTTATAGGGTCTTCTTTTCAAGGTTTAACACTTATTCATTTACCTATATTAGGAATTATAAAAACTATAATAAATCAACATATTAAAAGAGCTAATGATTCTCAAAAAAATATTGGGTTCATTTGTAAGAGATCTCCAGGATTATAATTAACACCATCAACACTTCCACTTGAAGAAGCTACCATTGTAGTATTATTGGTAATTCATTTTGGAAGTCACATACCACTTGATTCTATATTTGTTCAGTTACTATCCCAGCTTTTTGCTAAAACTTTTAACGGTTTCCCCATAACTTCATGGTTGAAGAAATTTCCTCATCTACCAATAACTTGCCCAAGTAATACGTTAGGCAATATTGCATCAGCATAAACTAAAACTGATACTTTTGATCTTCTAGAAAAATAGTAAAACAATGGTATACCAGATAACATAGCTCCAATAAAACCACCATGTATTGCCATCCCACCATTTCAAAAGTAAAATAATTCAATAAACGATTCACTACCTCTTCCGTATTTACCAAAAAAACTTGCCATAAAAAGTGCTGAAGGCATAACGATTATTACACCTATAGATAAGTGGTTTATATCTAAACCTTTTTTTAAAAAGTTTTTAACTGAAAATGCAGCAGCTACTATTATACCTAACGTCATGGTAATAGAGTAAGGCCTTAACTTACCATCAAAATATTCAGAAGTAACACCTTTATACTCAGGTGTTATTGTTCCAATACTAGATTCTTTTCAATCAACTTGTTTTGTTAATGTAAAAAAAACAATAAATGATACAAATAAAACAATAAACAAAATTCACAAAGTTAAAGATGTTATTCACCTTTTTTCTTTTTTTGGTTTTATATTCATCAATATTTTTGATTTTAAATTAAACTGAACAGAACCATCCATTCATTCCAAGTATTTGCTTTTAATTCTTTTTTCTTCTTTTTTCATAATAATCTCTTTTCAATTCATTACATTTCTTGAATGTAATTAACAGCCATTTGACCTGCAAGAGCCCCATCTCCAGCAGCAATAGCAATTTGCCTTAAAGCAACATCTCTAACATCACCAGCAATAAATACACCTTTAATGTTTGAGTGCATTTTTTTATCAGCTTTAAAATATTCACCATTTTTATGCAATTGTAAGTTGTCTACAAACTGAGTAATTGGACTAGCCCCAATATATGGAAATAAACCAGTTATTTCAATTTTTTCTAGTTCATTTGTTTTAGTGTTCAAAATTTCTAAACCTTCGACTTTATTTTCACCAATAACATTTGTAGCTATTGTATTAAATCTTACTTCTACATTTTTTAAATTAGTTAACTTCTCTAAAGTTTTTTGATCAACTCTAAAAAAATCTTTTCTAACTAGTACATATAATTTTTTTACTAATCTAGATAAATATATGCCTTCTTCAACTGCAGAATATCCACCCCCAACAATTGCTACAGGTTTTCCTTTGTGAAAGTTACCATCACAAACAGCACAATAACTTACACCTTTTCCATAAAGTTTATCTTCACCATCAATGCCTAATTTATTTTCTAATGTTCCTGTTGCTATAACTATTGCTTTAGCACAATAAACATTTTGATTGATAGTGTTAACTATAAAAGTATTTTCATTTTTTTCTACTTTTATGACTTCATCAAATTCAAATATTGCTCCCAAATCCATTGCTTGTGAAAACATTTGCGAAGATAAATCAGCTCCGTTGATAGATAAGAATCCTGGATAGTTTTCAATTAAATCAGTTTTCACCATTTTTCCACCTGGTGCTTCTTTTTCTATTATAGTTGTATGCAAACCTGCTCTACTACCATAAATAGCTGCAGTTAGTCCAGCTGGACCTGCACCTATTATTAAAATATCAGTCATTTTAATATTAGTATGATTTTTCATATAGTCATCCTACTTCCCTTCATTTTTTTGGACTTATAAATTGATTTATGCAAATTATAAAAATACCTATTGTTAAAATTAATGATAACACTATAAAGTCTGCTATTGGATGGTTTGAGATTATATATTCAGTAGGTCTTCTGGTTGTTTCTAAAACTATTCTTATTAATCCATAACCAAATATATAACACCCAGTTAATACACCAGACATTATGACTTTAAAATTTTCAGGATTATTAGCTTTTGTAATTTCCTTTGAATAAGGGTTTATATTAAAAATTCTTATTTGAATATTATATTTATCTTTAAACATTTTTTTAGATAACTTTTTCTTATCGATGTTATATTGTTTTTTTCATTCTTCGTTTTTGTTAAATAACTGCACATTTTGCTCATAATCTGGAGTTTTTCAAAAAAACGCTTTTTTTCAAACATTTTTTAAATTTAAGGTTAACTCACCTTCTTTTGTTTTTTTGTATTTTATTGTTGAAAGTGTTGGTCATTCTACAATTTCTTTTTGGGGTAATGATTTATAATTTTTATTTCAGTGAATTGGGAAAGCCTTAGGTTGAGTTACTCAAGGGTTATTTTTATAGTTTATTACTTTGTGAATATTTTTTACACCAAAAGTTAAAATCAACCATAAAGTTATATTCAAAATTCCCTCAATTAAAAAAATTGGTGCTTTAAATTGAATTTCCTTTTGTACAACTTTTGATAATGGTGTATTTGATGCATTTACATAATCTGTTAGAAAAGCAGTATTCTCTTTGTATTTAGAAACTCAATCTAGTGGAAGGTATTCTCCATTAATTGTTTTGAATTCTCCAAAATTAGGAAAATAAAATAATCTGTTTCTTATAAAACTAGGTAACCATTTAATTTGATCATAATCAACATCTCATCCCATAATTTCATGATTATATAAATTACCTCATCTACCAATTGCTTGACCAATTAAGATATTAACTATTATAATATCAAAATAAACTCATGTAGAAATTCTTGTTTCTTTGCTTCTATAACTAAATCAAATTAAACCAGAGACTACCCCAAAAAAAAGACAACCAAAAAAAGAAGTTCCAGGTTCTCAAAAAAATACTATTTTAAATACATTACTTCATTGTTGGTAATTTGGTAAAAATATTTTACCAAATATACTAGCTCCAAGAACAGCTGCTGGTACGACTATAATCAAACCTATTTCAAAATCCCTTGTTGGTATTCCTTTAACTTTTAATTGATACATACAAATTGCTATTACAGTAAATACAGCTAAAACCATAAACACTGGGTATGCACTAATAATGCCAAAAAGAAGACTTGAGTCTCCTATTTCTTTATTCATACCTTGCAAGTACTTTATATAGTCATCAATAGTCATACCTTGTTTGAACATTTCAAACCTCTTCTTTTGTTTATTTGTTTCTTTCAGCTAGTAATTTTATAATATCAAAATCTGGTTCAGCATCTTGAACTTTTAATTGACCAACAGCAGATTCAATAATGTTAGCTAAATTTCGACCAGCACTAACAGGTACACTTAAGTAAGGGATTGTGATTCCTAAAAACTCTTTTTTATATCAATCACTACCTAATCTATCAGTTGTATCTGCTTCTTTGTTATCAAATTTAAACAACTCAATTCCCATATGAATTTTTGTTTCATCCATTATTAACTGATGCCCTTGGATTTTAGATACATCAATAATTCCAATTCCCCTAACTTCAATAAGGTTTTTTAGCATTGGGTGAGACTTACCAAATAATTCACTATTTTTGTTAGTTAATATGATTCTGTCATCCCCTACAAATAAATGATTTTTTTTCATTAATTCAAGAGAGACTTCTGATTTACCGATTCCTGATTGGCCAAATATTAAAACACCTTTACCAAAAATATTCATTAAAGTTGAATGAGTTTCAATTGATGGCGCAAAAAAGATATCATATACATCTAATATTTTTTGAGTAACCTCACTTGTCGAAGGATTATTAGTTTGAAGTAAAGGAAAATTGTATTTTTTGGCAACTTCAACTAGTCTTATATCTTTAAATTTTTTAGTTATTATAATTACAGGCGACCCCATTTGTAAAAGCAATTCGTATTTACTAAATGCTTCTTGGTCATTAAACTGTTTCATGTATTCACTTTCTTTCGAAGACAATAAAATAGCTCTTTTGTGTTTTTTATCTTCGTTTAATGTTATAAAACCAGTTAACTCTAAACCCGCTCTATTTAAACCATAAACTGTAATCTCTCTGTCTAAATGATCTTTACCACTTAACACTTGCATTTTAATTCTTTCTAATAAGTCTTTAATAAAAAAATGTGACATCGCTATCCTCTTAGTTTCTTTTTATAATTTTACTATAATGTTAGAAAATATAAAATAAAAATCTTATTCGATCATTAACAACCTTAAAGATACCATTTTACTTACGTAAATCTAATTGGTTTCTTTTTTAGCAGAATATTCTTAATTTTTTAATTTATAAATAGAATTAACCCACATTTCTTTTTTTGAAATTGTTTTATGATTATTTATAATTTTTAACTGAGATTTTTGTAACTTTATAGCCTAATTTTAATGAAAGTTTTTAGAATTGAATTAAAAGTTTTTTTCATTTTGATATTTTTCTAAAACTATTTTATTTAATTTAGAATTAATTAATTTGGCATAAAAATAACAACCTTTTAACTAAATTTTGTAATTTCTTCAAGGTTGTATATTTTTTAATAAAACTTACTAAATTTTATATTTACATTTATTTTTTCCATTGTTATTAATTAAATTTTGTAGCAAATTATTTTTAATATTTTTATCTAATTTAATTAAATAAACTTTTTCTATTTTGTAATTGAAATATATATACAAGTTGCATACTATATTAAAGACTAGCTAAATAACTAATCAAAATATCATTATTATTCTGTTAATTTCTGACAAATTATTCATAAAAGACAATCCAAATAACAAACTTAAACTATTAATTTATATTAAACACACATCCAATGTAAATTAAGTGTGTTAATTTTATATTTTATTTTTTTTGATCTATTGTAGATTAAATGATTTTTTAAAAATGTTTTTAATTAGCATATTTTTTGTTTTAAAAGACAGCAAACGAAATATACTATTTCTAAAATGATAAATAAAATTCCTATAGATATTAAAACAATATTATTATAAGTAAATGCACTTCATACAAAAATTGGAGAACAAATAATTAAATGAAGAATATAGATAACTGAATTGAACTTAAAAATGAAATTACATTTAGGTTACTTTTAAAATTTTTTTCTATCAAGGCTAAATCTTAATTTTCATGCTGTTTTTCATGTTGATCATTATAATTAAATGTTTCATAAACACTATAAAAAGTTCCAAAAACAAAACTAAAAAAAGAAAGGTATTTAATATATTTTCATAATTTAGAATCGAACTGATAATAAAATGCAAGGGTTAATATACTAAAAATAAGTCCTATAAGTCCTATAAAGAATCATAAAAACCCTAAAAATAAAAGAATTCAATTTTGTTGTAAAGAAGAGTCATTAGGAAATACTTTAAAAAAGAATAATAATGTTATTAGCCCTATGCCAAGCCAAAAAACATTGAAAAATAAACTTATTACATTTAAATAAAACATATCTTTATATTCTGTAGGTTTACGATTTGGGTAAATATATTTAATATGTTTTCACTTAATAATTTTCTTTTTGAATAAATAAAAACCTAATAAATAAATAAAACCTAAGATAGCAAATATAGAAAATATAATAGGGTCAGCTAATTTAAATTTTTCATTACCTCAAATACTTAAAATAACCATAAATGGAAATAGGGTTGTTATATTTATAATTAGTGTTATTCATGCTGCACCAAGTTTTGTTATACCAGTTCTTTTCATAAAATTCCTTTTTATAGTTTATAAAATAAGTATATTCTTTATTTCTGAAATAAAGCTAAAATAAAAAAATCTTTTTAAAGAAACTTTTTGGATTTTTTCATTAAGGTTGTTTTTTTTAATTAAGATCTAACTTTGATTTTTTGATTTTTTAAAAATCAGGGCCTAGAAATTTTATTTGCTTCACTTTTTAATAAGATATAAGAAATATTCAAAGTTGAAAACGAAAGAATCGAATATACAATAGTTTGCGAAGGTATGATTATTAGTTTTTTTGGAAATGTTAATAAAACATATTCTCAACCATTTACTGAAGCTAAAGATATTGGAGTAATTACAAGCGATGATATCATTAACCCAACACATAAATATAGAACTAATCTTAATTTTCATAATTTATTTGTTTGAGGTAAAAATACTAATCCTCCAAAGAAACCTAATAAAACTTTTGATAGCATATAACCAAAATGAAATGATGATCCAATAAATAATAAACTACCAGTTAAATCAGAGCAAAATCCTGAAACTATTCCAAAAAATGGTCCGAATAAAACTCCACAAGTAAATATTATGAAATTTCCCAACATCATTTGTATTCCTAAAATTCTAATTCCGTACCCAATAAAATTGGTTAAGACTATACTTAAGGCTACAAACATTCCTATAATTACAATATTTTTAATGCTTACCCTTCTTAAAAAAAGCCTTTGTCAATAAGTTGTTGTAATAATAAGTAATAAAACAGTTATTAAAAAGCATATATTAGATATTGTATAAAACATATTAGATCCCCTTTTTTTTTAATTATTTTTGTTTAATTATAAACTCATATACCAAAGGAACAAAGTACAAACTTCCACAGATAAGTAAATTTTCTTTTGATGTTAATATAAAGTTTTCAATATTCTTTATTTTTAAATTATGATTAATTTTATTAATATCTCAACTTTTAAAATATTCAAAGTTGGTTATATAAACTTTCTCAAAATTGTTTTTAAGTGTATTTAAAATTGTTATATAATCTTTAGTTTCAATACTTGCATACACAACTGTTCATTCTTTTGTGTTTACACTATTTATTAATTGATTTATACCATCAACATTATGCGCTCCATCTAAAATTATTTTTATATCTTTAAATTCAATTTGGGTAAATCTACCAAGTGGTGGTTGAACATTGTTTAAATCATAGTTAATTTTAAAATGCTGTAAAACTTTATTAGCTAAACCCTTATTTGCTTTTTGATAATTGATTTTATCTTCATATGAATCAGCTCAAATTATTGCGTTCTTATTTACTAAACTTTTTATTATAATATCTTTATATTTTAAATTATCCATTGAAATAATCAAGGGCACATTTTTATAAGCTATATTTACTTTTTGGAAAATAATTTCTTCTATTGATGTTCCAAGCACTTCAATGTGATCATAACTAATAGAACTTACAACAACCAATAATTGATTACTCATTAGTTTAGTTGAATCTTTCACTCCACCAATACCAGCTTCCATGACAATAATATCAACATTATTGTCAGCAAAATACAATATTGCTATTAAAGTTCATATTTCAAAAAAAGTTAATTTATATTCAACAACATATTTTTTTGTAATCTTAATATAGTGTTTTAAATCCTCATCTGAAATAAACTTGTTATTAATTTGGATTCGCTCATTGTGGTAAATAAAAGCTGGAGATGTGAATAGACCCACTTTGTTATATTTTTCTAGTAAACCTTTTGATATAAAAAATGAAGTGCTTCCTTTTCCATTAGTTCCAACAACAGATATTGTTGGTAAATTTTGTTGTGGGTTATTTAATAAGTTTAATACCTTATCTAAATTATATATTTTTTGAAATCTTTGATTAATATCAATTATATCTTTACTTACTTGTATCATTATATAAATACCTTTTTAAATATTCACCAGTATAAGAACCTGGGGCATCAGCAACTTGTTCTGGAGTTCCTTGAGCAACAATAAGACCACCGTTAACTCCACCACCAGGACCAAGATCAATAACATGATCAACAGTTTTGATAAAATCTAAATTGTGTTCAATTGAAATAACTGAATTACCTAAATCTACTAATCTATTTAAAACAGCTAATAAGCGCTTAACGTCATCAACATGTAACCCTGTTGTAGGTTCGTCTAATAAAAACATAGTTTGACCTGTTTGTTTTTTTAATAAATATGTTGATAATTTAATTCTTTGTGCTTCTCCACCAGATAAAGTAGTTGCTGATTGACCTAACTTAATATAATCTAGACCAACTTCTAAAATAGTATCTAATTTTTGTTTTATTGAAGGTATATTTTCAAAGAAAAGTGCAGCAGTAGCAACTGTCATACCTAGTACGTCTGAAATTGTTTTTTCTTTGTATTTAACTTGAAGTGTTTCGTCATTATATCTCTTACCCTCACAAACTTCACATGTTACTTCAACACTTGGCATAAATTGCATTGATATAGTAATAACACCATCACCATAACAATGTTCACATCTTCCACCAGGGACATTGAATGAAAATCTGCCTTTTTTGTATCCTCTAATTTTTGCTTCTGGTAAGTTAGTAAATAAGTCTCTAATATCGTCAAAAACACCAGTGTAAGTGGCTGGGTTAGATCTTGGTGTTTTTCCAATTGGTTCTTGAGATATAAATATAACTTTATCAATATTCTCTAAACCTTTCATTTTTCCAAAATCACCAGCCACAATGTGTTCTCTTGAAAGATTTTTTCGAATACCTTTGTAAATTATGTCTTCTAATAAAGTTGATTTACCAGAACCGCTAACTCCAGTTATACAAACAAATTTATTTAAAGGTATAGTTACATTTATATTTTTTAAATTGTTTTCTTTAGCACCTAGTATTTCTAGTTTTCTTTGAGTACCAATACGACGTTTTTTAGGAACATCAACTTTTTTTTGACCAGATAAATATTGTCCTGTAATACTGTTAGATTTTAAAATATCTTTATAAGTACCACTAAATGATATTTCTCCACCATGTTCTCCAGCTCTGGGTCCAACATCAACAATTCAATCAGCAACTTTCATTGTATCTTCATCGTGTTCAACAACAATTAAAGTGTTACCTAAATCTCTTAAATGTTTTAGAGTGTTAATTAATTTATCGTTATCTCTTTGATGTAAACCAATTGATGGTTCATCTAAAACATATAATATTCCTGTTAATTGACTCCCAATTTGTTTTGCCAGTCTAATTCTTTGTGCTTCTCCACCAGATAAAGTAGTTGCTGTTCTAGCTAAATCCAGATAGCCTAAACCAACTTCATTTAAAAAACTAATTCTGTTAGTTATTTCGGTTAACACTAAATTAGCAATTTTTGCTTGATTTTCAGATAGTTGAACATTAAGTATAAACTCTAACTCATCAGAAATACTCATACTTGTAAACTCAAAAATATTTTTGTTATTTACTTTTATACTTA